>CAYGGS010000065.1:0-5856 GCA_964349545.1 uncultured Gammaproteobacteria bacterium | reverse complement strand
TAACGTCGGCGGAATTCGACCGCGTACAAATGCTATTAGGTAGAAATAGTCATTACCGCTTTCAGAAGCATCACCATTCATTTGCCGGATTTATCCATTGCGGAGAATGTGGTTGTTTGATTACCGCCGAAACCAAAGAAAAAACCATCAAGGGTACTGGAGCTATACGGCAGTATGTGTACTATCACTGCACCAGAAAAAAGGTTAACACACCATGCTCACAACGTAGAGCAATACGTGAGGAGGAGCTACATTGCCAAGCCGAAAAACTGTTGACGTCATATACCATTCTGCCGGAATTCCGAGACTGGGCGATGAATATCCTCCGCAACCAAAACGATAAGGAAATATCCTTGCGTTCAGTAGAATACCAATCGCAACAACAAGCGGTATCAGCCACACAACATGAGTTAGATAACCTGACCCAAATGCGTTACCGAGATCTGTTGACCGACGAAGAATATATCCGTCAGCGGGATACGCTGAAGCAAAAATTAGCTAAACTCCAAGAAGCAACGAGATCCACTGAGGCTCGAGCATCGAACTGGCTGGAGGTATGCGAGAAGGCGTTTAACTTCGCCACCACAGCCCACCAGCGCTTCGTAGACGGCGATTTTGAGACCAAGCGGGGCATCCTAGCCGCGTTAGGTCAGAACCCGACCCTGAAGGACAGAAAACTGGTCATTCAGGCCGATTCTTGGCTTCAACCGATTGCTGACCATTACCCTGCTATCGAAGCGGAATACAAAAGGTCAGAACCGACAAAACAGCCGATGAGTATTACACAAAAACAGGTTTTACAACCCATGCCTCCCGCCTGGCAGGGGCGGAAGGTGTCGCACCCTCGTTACCGGTTTTGGAGACCGGTGTTCTACTGTTGAACTACGCCCCCATCAACTCGCGACAGGATGGAATCTCCGTACTCCGGCAGGCGGGGAGACCGGAGTTTATCCCGAGTGCACCGAGGGATTCTACCACTGAACTAATCCCCCACCACCAACGCACAATGATGCGCGCTATCGCGCCTTTGAACGTATGTTACTTGAGCTTCGCTTCCTTGTGCAGCGTCTTCTTCCTGCACCACTTGCAGTACTTCTTCAGTTCGATCTTCGTCTTGATCTTTTTCTTGTTCCGCTTCGAAAAATAATTAACGTGCTTGCACACCGTGCAGGACAGGCCAATGAGATTGTCTTGTGACATGAGGGATGGTTAATTAGGTATCTTGTTAATTCAGTTAATTGGGAGGTGGTATCTGGCAAGATACTTGATGTACGCGTTGAGCCCGATCAACAGGCCTTCATACTCGTGATCCAGTGAATCGAACTCGTTATTGCACAGATATCCCAGCCCTTCCGCAACTTTCAAATGACTTCTTGTTTCAAACACTTCGCCGCGGGATTGGTAGAGAACTCGGATCTTATCGTTATATGAATGCCTGCCCTGACTTTCAGCGATGTTCGCGATGATGGAATTGGACGATCGTCTGAGCTGATCTATTAGACCATATCGTTCAGATGTTGGAAAGCGTTCAGTTGCCCGATAGATGTTAAGAACACGTGTATATCCGTTCTTCCAGATTTCGAGTTGATAGAATGATTGTGGCATAGCTTTCCTTTCTAGCCACCAATCTTTTCTAATTAACTCAATTCACTCAATTATCTTCTGTCTATTTTTACTTTCGCCTGGAGCCGGAGAGCGGATTCGAACCGCTGACCTGCTGTTTATCCCGCACCACTAGCCCTGGAGCCCACGGTCAGATTTGAACTGACGACCTACTGTTTACAAAACAGTTGCTCTACCGCTGAGCTACGTGGGCTAGTGGTGCGGGACTCTACCGCTGAGCTACTCCGGCAAGATTTTGTAAGAACATCGAGGATCCCGCGTGCTATACCTTATTTATCGGAACGGGACAAAACAGTTAAGTCAATTACCACTGCCTGTCCGCCGAAGCTTCAGCGTAGGCGGGAGTCCCGACGCCTCATACAGCATTCGGGTCGGGATCCCGATTTCCGCCTCTGGCGGAACATCGGGACTACACCGGCGCATGTTGGTATGGCGCGATTGATGCTGCTGAGTCAATCTTTTGCACTATACCACATTTCCGATGAATTTTCAACGCTCCAGTATCTTCCTCGAGGCCTCCGCGATCTAGGATTCGTCAGGTCATCCGACCTGACGTCCGGTTGCATAACCGGACGAACCTACGAAGGTCGGAGGCCATCCCGCACCACTTTCCTTCCATCAGTATGACTTGATTAATTGGTGGGCAGGGTAGGATTCGAACCTACGTAGCCCGGAGGGCGCCTGATTTACAGTCAGGTGCATTTGACCGCTCTGCCACCTGCCCAAGTCATTGTGGTCAATCGTATTGGAAGGAAAGTGGTGCTGGACCGCGGGATTTTCCCCGGCGAATACCCGGAGTATCTGCCCGGAGACGCACACATCGAGGAGCTGATACCGTTGTTTCTGGAGCCCACGCGCGGATTCGAACCGCGGACCTACTCCTTACCATGGAGTTGCTCTACCAACTGAGCTACGTGGGCAGAAGTGACAGGACCGACTGAATCGCGATCGTGCCACGATCCCGGGCAAAAAACGGGAACGACGACGATTGTGGTGTTGTGACGAACGCAAGCCTACCGTTTTCGCTTCGTTTTCGGCGAAGACAGGCCGTCGATCCGTGAGGCGAACTCGGCGAGCTTCTGGTTCTCCGGGTTGACCGTGCGGAGCTTCTCGAGCGTTTCGACCGCCCACTCGCGTTTGCCTGCCACGATGCTCGCGTCGACGAGGGCGTCGAGGAACTTCGGATTGTTGGGTTCGAGCTCGACCGTCTTCCGGCAGCTCTCGAACGCGGCAAGGCTGTCGCCGAGCGCGAGCTGCACGCGCGACAGATCAAGGTAGTGCTGCGCGACCTGTCCGTTGATCACGATCGACTTCTCAAGGTCCTGCTTCGCTTCGTCGTACTTCCCCTCCCCCGTCGCGACGAGACCGAGTTCCGCGTAGAGCTCATCGTCCTCGACCTTCAACCGGTCGATCAGGAACATAAGGGTCTCGCGTGCGTGCTCGTAATCCTTCTGGTCGAGATATATCAGGGCGAGCAGGCGGTATGCGGCGGCGCTCCGCGGGTCGATACTGATCGCTTCGATCGCCTTCTGCTCGGCCTTCGCATGCTCTCCTGACGCATGAAGGCCCCTTGCATCAACGAGCACCTGTTCGATGTGCGCCAACTTCTCGGCGTGCTCCTCCGGAGACATGGACGCGGTCGCTCTCGTCCGGTTACGGTACCGTTTTTCCAGCTCGAGCAGCTTATGGTAGCGCGACCGAAGGAATGCGCCGAGCGCATGTCCGACCGGTTTCATTGTGGTTCCGATGCCGGTCGCCACGGCCATCAACCTCCGCTTCAATCGATCCTCGATGAGCTTCGACTTCAGCTCGCTGTGCCGCTCGGCCGGGATCGTTTTCGTATCGATCGACGCGAGCTTCGGGAACTTCCGCGCGATCAGCACGACGAGCACGATCAGTGCGGCCGAAGCGAGGAAGACAACGATGAGGTCGATCATGGGTTAGAGGCCTATGCGGACGAACTCCCTGACCTGGATGTTCTCTCCGAGCTTCTGGATGACGCCGTTGATGAGCTCGGTCACGGTCATCGAGTCATCCTTGATGTACTTCTGGCGCAGCAGGCAGTGCTCCTCGTAGAACTTCTCGAGCTTCCCCTCGACGATCTTCTCGACCATCCCTGCTGGCTTCTTCGTACCCGCGATCTGGGCGCGGGCGATCTCACGTTCCTTCTCGAGCACGTCGGTAGGGACGTCCTCGGGCTTCAGGAACCGCGGGTTCGTCGCGGCGACATGGACGGCGAGGTCGTGGATGAGCCCGCGAAACGGCTCGCTCGCCGAGACGAAATCGGATTCGCAGGTCACGACGACGAGGGCGGCGTACTTCCCGTTCGCATGCACGTAGTGGCCGATGAAACCCTCGCGCATCACCCGCGACAGCTTGCTCTCGGCGACCTTCTGCCCCGATTTCCGGATCACCTCGATCGCCTTGTCGAAGTCGCCCTTCGCCTCGACGAGCGCCTTCTTCGCAGCGATGATGCCGACGCCCGTCTTTTCACGGAGCCGGGAGATGTCTTGCACGGAGATCCCGCTCATGCGATGGACTCCTTCGCGACGACCGGTTCCGTCGGCGCGGCTGCCTGGGCAGCGGCCGTTCTCGCCGTCTCAAGGTTCACGGCCGCGGTTCGCTGCGCGACCTGCGACCCCTCGCTGACCGCTTCCGCGATCGCTTCGGTGATGATCTGGATCGCCTTGGTGGCGTCGTCGTTCGACGGTATCGGATACGCGATGCCTGCGGGATTCACGTTCGTATCGACCAACGCGACCACCGGGACCTTCATGGCGATCGCTTCGCGGACGGCGGTCTTTTCCTGCTTCACATCGACGACGAACAGTGCGTCGGGGATCCTCGTCATGCGCTCGATGCCGCCGACCAGTTTCTCGAGACGCGCGATCTCCTCACCGAACGTCAACCGCTCCTTCTTCGTGTACTTCTCGAGGTTGCCGCTCGCGCGCTCCTCCTTCAGGTGCGTCAGGCGTTTCGTCATCTTCGTGATGGTCGGGAAATTGGTGAACGTGCCGCCTAACCAACGCTGGATGACGTACGGCATGCCGGCATCGACGGCGGACGCCTGTATGATCGGGCACGCCTGTCGCTTCGTCCCGACGAACAGCACTGTCCCGCCTTTTGCGACGGTGTCACGGACGAACGTTTGGGCCTTCTTCAGGCACTCGCTCGTCTTCTCGAGGTCGATGATGTACACCCCTGAACGGGATGTAAATATAAAAGGCTTCATCTTCGGATGCCACCGGGAAACATGGTGACCGAAGTGAACGCCCGATTTCAGAAGTTCTGGTAGCGAAATATCGCGCATAGGTGTGTCCTTTTTTTCCGCTACCCCGTTCATCCGTTCCGCTCGTTCCCCGCGCGAGTGCGGGGACAGGACCAGGGAACGTCCAGGGGTATGGGAGATAGACTGATAAGAATTGGCGCCTTCGTTCCTACGAAAAAATCGCTTGAACATCGGCTTCCGTACCATACCACGGTCCTCGAAAACGTGCAAGGCTTGCGCGGATTACCCTCTCCTGCTATACTCATTTCGCTTTTATTATCAGACAATCCCATGAAGGACAAGATCCATCTGAACTACCATACCGACGCGAAGATCGTCTGTGCGTCATGCGCTGCCGTGCTCGTGACCGGTTCGACCGTTGCTGAAATGCGCATCGAGGTGTGTTCCAACTGCCACCCGTTCTACACCGGCAAGCAGAACCTCGTCGACACCGCCGGCCGCGTTGATCGGTTCCGCCGTATCGTAAGCCGACGTGACACCGAAAAGGCGAAACGCGCGCCAAAAACGAAGAGATCGTCCGAAGCGTAACGGAGTTAGATGACCTGACGGAACATGCCGTCTGGTCTTTTTCCGCATATGAAAACCGCACTCACCCGCGCCACGGCGCGCCATAAGGAGCTCGAAATGCTCATCCAGGACCCCGACACGGTCAAGGACCGAAGCCGGTATGCTGCCGTGACGAAGGAATTCGCCGAACTCGACGCGGCGTTGAGATCGTACGAGGTTCTGCAGACGCTCACGAGATCGTACGATGAAACGAAGTTGCTGGCAAAGTCCGCGACCGAAGCCGAGATGCGGTCGCTCGCCGAATCCGAGGTCATAGCGCTCGAGCGGCGTATCGCGACGCTCACTGACGAGATCAACGAGGTAATCGACCCGCCGGACCCCCGCGACCGGAAAGCGACCATGGTCGAGATCAGGGGCGGCGCCGGCGGGGATGAGGC
>CAYGGS010000064.1:0-6048 GCA_964349545.1 uncultured Gammaproteobacteria bacterium | reverse complement strand
CTCCTGAACGATCCCGTAAAGGCCGCGCACCTCAAGCTCCACTACGGCGACCTCGGCGACGCGAGCTCGATCAACCAGATCCTCAAGCAGCACAAGCCGGACGAGATCTACCACCTCGGCGCGCAGAGCCACGTCCGCATCAGCTTCGACATCCCCGAGTACACCGGCGACGTGACCGGGCTCGGGACGCTCCGCATCCTCGACGCGATCCGGGAGTCCGGCATCACGACGAGGTTCTACCAGGCGTCCTCGAGCGAGATGTTCGGCAAGGTCGCCGAGATCCCGCAGAAGGAAACGACGCCGTTCCATCCGCGCAGCCCCTACGGCGTCGCGAAGGTCTACGGCTACTGGATCACGGTCAACTACCGCGAGAGCTACGACATGTTCGCGTGCAACGGCATCCTCTTCAACCACGAATCCCCGCGCCGCGGCGAGAACTTCGTCACCCGGAAGATCACGTTCTCGCTCGCGAAGATCAAGGCCGGCGTCATGCCGTCGTTCTCGCTCGGCAATCTCGACGCGAAACGCGACTGGGGCTTTGCCGGCGACTACGTGAAGGCGATGTGGATGATGCTGCAGGCGCCGAAGGCCGACGATTACGTCGTCGCGACGGGAGAGACGCACACCGTCCGTGAGTTCGTCGAACTCGCCGCACAGCATACCGGTATGGACCTTGCATGGGAAGGCGAAGGACTGAAGGAACACGGCATCGACAAAAAAACCGGGAAGACCATCGTCACGATCGACCCACGGTTCTTCCGCCCGGCCGAGGTCGACCTGCTCATCGGCGACGCGACGAAGGCGAACGAGGCGCTCGGATGGAAGCCCGAGGTGACGTTCCCGAAGCTGGTCGAACTCATGATGGACGCCGACCTTGCGAAGTTCGGCGCCTCCCACTAAGGACATGCGCGCGCTCATCACCGGCATCAACGGGTTCGTCGGCCGCCACCTCGAGACCGAGCTGCGCACGCGCGGCTGGAAGGTGTTCGGCATGTCGCCGGAACCGCCCTACAGCGACACGGTCCGGAAGGGCGACCTGCTCGACACGCCGCTCCTGACCCTGCTGGTCAACGAGCTCCGTCCCGATGTCGTCTTCCACCTCGCGGGCATCTCGTCCGTCAAGCTCAGCTGGGACAAGCCCGAGCTCACGATGCAGGTGAACCGCGACGGGACCGATTCGCTCTACCGTGCGCTCGCCTCCATCAAATCACCGGTGATGGTGATGCTCGCGAGCTCCGCTGAAGTATACGGCATCCCGAAGCGCGTCCCGCTCACCGAGCTCGATTCGCCGCATCCGATGAACCCGTATGCCGATTCGAAGCTCGCTGCGGAAAAGGTCGCGAACAATTTTCCGACCGTGCACACCTTCGTTACCAGAAGTTTCCCGATCATTGGACCGGGCCAACGACCAGGATTCATCATCCCGGACGTCGCGCAGCAGATCGTCGCGATCGAACGGAAGCAGGCGACGGAGCTCCTCATCGGGAACACCGAGGCGCAGCGCGACTTCACGGACGTCCGCGACGTCATCAACGCCTATATCCTCCTTGCCGAGCGCGGAAAACCCGGCCAGACCTACAACGTCTGCTCGAACGTCGCGTACAAGGTCTCCGAGGTCGTCGACATGCTCGTCTCGAAATCGTCGTCGAAGATCGCCGTGCGCAAGGACCCCTCGCGCATGCGGCCGTCCGACATCCCCATCCTCCAGGGCGACAACACGAAGCTCCAGCGTGCAACCGGGTGGGTACCGCGCATCCCGCTCGGGCAGACGATCGACGACGTGCTCGCCTACTACCGGTCGCTCCCATAACAGCAGTGATGCTACGACGATGAACCTAGCCCTCGACCTCAGGGCGTGCCAGTTTCCGCAGTATGCGACGCGCGGCATCGGTTCATATTCGAAACATCTGGCCAATGCCATCCTCGCGCACGGCACGAACGACCGCTATACCGTGTTCGGCTACCAGGGGATCAAGGATTTCCTGGGAACCACGCGAACGGCGGACCGTTCGATGATCGAGGTGTTCGGAGGGATGCCGATGCTCGTGAACCAGCGGACGTTCCCGTACCGGAAACGCTTCGAATCCGCGTACTTCGACCGTCTCTCGAAAAAACACGGCATCGACGTCGTGCTCTCGTTCCTATCGGGCGACGGCCAGGTGAAGGTGGATGCCGGAAAGGATCGCGCACTGGTGAGGGTGTTCTACGATCTCATCCCGCTGCTGTATAGCGAACAGTATCTGCCTGACGAACAGGGCAAGCGGACGTATTCCGACAACCTGAAGGAGTTCGAGCGTTCCGACGCCATCATCACCATCTCCGAGCGCTCCAAGAAGGACCTGCTCGATCACATCGACTTCGACGGGGACAAGGTGACGGTGATCTATCCCGGCATCGGGAGCGAGCATCTTCTTGACGAAAAGCCCGGTGATACCGACCTGTCCGCATACGGCATCCACCACGACTTTCTCCTCTACGTCGGCGGCTACGACTTCAGGAAAAACGTCGAGAGCATCATCGAGGCGTTCGCCCGGCAGGAACAAGACATCAGACGCAACCTCCAGCTGGTCCTCGTCGGTGAGATCGGACGGCCTCAGAAGGACACGCTGATGCGGTTGGCAAAACGACGTTCCGTGGAAAGCGCCGTCGTCTTCACGGGCTTCGTTCCCGACGTCGACCTCGGACGGCTCTATCGACAGGCGGAGGCGCTGGTCTATCCCTCGCTCTACGAAGGGTTCGGCCTCACGGTGCTCGAGGCCATGGCCAACGGCTGCCCGGTCATCACGTCGAACAACTCCTCGCTCGGCGAGGTCGCGAAGGACTACGCGCTGACGTTCGATCCCGAAAACGTCGACGAGATAACCGCGGCCATGCGGCGTATCATCACGGACGGAACGCTGCGAGAAAACTTGCGAACGAAGGCGCGCGGGTATGCGGCGACCTACAGCTGGGAAAGGACCGCCCGCGAGACGGTCGAGCTCCTGCGTTCGACGGCCGCGAAAAAAGGAACGGGGAACGCATGAGGATCGCCGTCTACCACAACCTGGGCAGCGGCGGCGCAAAGAAGGCGCTGTACCATATCGTCACGGGACTGCGAAAACGCGGCCACGACATCGACGTCTATACGACGTCGCTCGCTGACCATGCGTTCTACGACCTCCGGCCCCACGTCAATTCCTACCACATCGAGCCGGTCCGCCCCGTCCCCAACGGCGGGTTCGAACCGCTCACGATGCTGCGGAGGATCCGCGCGCTTAAGCAGGCGGAGCGGAGGGTCGCCGATCGCATACATGCGGGAGGCTACGATGTCGCGTTCGTCACCAACTGCCACCTCTTCCAGCACCCGCAACTGCTGCGGTATCTTTCCGTTCCTGTCGTCCTCTATTCACAGGAGATGCTGCGAAGCTACTACGACCGCGCGCTCCTCGACCGGCTCATCGCCGAATACGACCCGCCGAAACGGAGACTGCTAACCCCGCTCGGCAAGGTCATCGCCAACGGGCTGTCCCGGTACCGGGCTGCGCTGGACACGGGCGCCGTCAGCTCCGTTCCCGAAGACCGTATCTTCGTCAACTCGATGTTCTCCCGCGATTGTTTCAAGAAAGCGTATGGCATCTCCCCGTCCGTGTGCTATCTGGGGGCGGACAGTGTCGTAGAATCGCCCGCGAATCTGCCTTCCAGAAAAAACTACGCGCTTAGCATCGGCGGGTTCGAGGCGCACAAGGGGCACGACTGGGTCATCCGCGCGATCGGCCGGATCGACGCGCCCGTACGGCCCGCGCTGACCATCATCGGCGACCGTGGTTCTGACAGGTATCTCGCGGTACTCCGACAGCTCGCGAAGGACCAGGGCGTCACCCTGGACATCCAGCGCTCGATCAGCGACGACGCTGTCCGGAATCTTTACCGCACTGCGAAACTCACGGTGTGCGCGCAGTGGGCCGAACCCTTCGGCTTCGCTCCGATCGAGTCACAGGCACAGGGAACGCCTGTGGTCGCCGTCCGCGAGGGCGGGCTCATGGAAACGGTCATCGACGGGGTCAGCGGCATCACGTGCGACCGCGACGTCGACCAGCTCGCAGCCGCGATGACGCGACTTTTGACCGATACAAAGCTTTGGCAGACGTTATCGCACGGTGGTGCGAAGTTCGTGGTTGAGAAATTTGATTGGAACCGCACTGTCGCGCAGGTAGAATCAAAACTGCATGACACCATCGGCCGCTCGGCCATCACGACGCCCAAGGTCGCGATCGTCACGCTCAACTGGAACGGTCTATCGGACACGGCTGAACTTCTGACTTCGCTGCAGGCCGTTACCTACCCCAACTTCACGACCATTGTCGTTGACAACGGTTCGGATCGCGACGACGCAGGGGAGCTCGAACAGCGGTTCGGCGGCTTCATCGAGGTCATACGGAATCCCGAGAACTACGGGTTCGCAAAAGGCAACAACATCGGCATCAGCCGTGCGCTATCCCAAGGCGCGGACTACGTCCTGCTTCTCAACAATGACACCGTAGTGAAGCCGGACTTCCTGGACCGGATGGTACGCACCGCTCAACAACACAACGTCGGCATTGCGGGTCCGAAGATCCTCTATTACGGGACTGACGAGATCAGTTCGACAGGCGGACGGATCAACTGGCACACCCGCTACATAACGAGCCATGTGACCGACGATACGGCCGACGCCTCAACGCAGGATTTTCTGACCGGCTGCTGCCTGTTGATACGCAGAGATGTGTTCGAAAAGATCGGCGACATCGATGGACGCTTCTTCCTCTACTACGAGGATGCGGACTTTTGCCTGCGAACGCGTGCTGCCGGATATTCCATTGTCGTTGACCCGTCCTCGGCCATCTGGCACAAGATCTCCCGGTCGGTCGGGCACGAGAGCGCGGGGTACCACTACTACACCAACCGGAACAAGCTGCTGTTCTGCCGGAAGAACGCGCCGTTCCTGGTGTACGCCTATCATCTTGCGTGGTCGCTGATCACGCTGGGATATAGTACACTACGGATGCTGCGGGAACGCGATGCCGTGCAGCGCCAGCGCCTGACGGCGGTACGCAACGGCATCCGCGACTATCTCCGCGGCGCGCTCGGAAAACGCCGCCCATAACCATCATCCCATGAACCATTGCTTCATCCTCGGCACCAGGCCCGAGATCATCAAGCTCGCCCCCCTGATCCGCGTCGCGCAGACGCGCACACTCGATTTTTGCATCATCCATACGAACCAGCACTACACGGCGAGCATGGACGAGATCTTCTTCAAGGAGCTTGACCTGCCGGCGCCGGACGTCAACCTGCACATCGGCTCGGGCGACCATAGCGCGCAGACCGGCAGGATGCTGATCGCCATCGGCGAGGAACTCGCGAAGCGTAAGCCCGACGTCGTCTACGTCGAAGGGGACACCAATACGGTCCTCGCCGGCGCCCTCGCGGCCGCGAAGCAGCCAGGGATCCTCGTCGCCCACGTCGAGGCGGGGCTTCGCAGCTACGACCGGACCATGCCCGAGGAGCTCAACCGCATCATCACGGACCACATCTCCGACCTCCTGTTCGCGCCGACGAAGGTCCAGGAAAGGATCCTGCACGACGAGCACCTTCCCCACGACAAGGTCTTCGTGACCGGGAACACCATCGTCGACGCGGTCCGGCAGCACCTCGTCATCGCCGGCGACCCGAACGCCGCGCTGCAGCGGTACGGCCTGAAGGCGCACGGGTATGCCCTCCTGACGATGCACCGGCCGGCCAACGTCGACGACCCAGCCGTCCTGAAGGCCATGCTCGGCAACCTCCAGCGCGTCGCGAAGGACCTCCCGATGCTCTTCCCGGTGCACCCGCGCACGAAGAAGGCGATCGACGCGCTCGGCCTACCGGCGTTCAAGGGCATCACCATGGTCGAACCCGTCGGGTACCTCGATATGCTCCGGCTCATGCAGCAGGCGAAGCTCATCCTCACCGATTCGGGCGGCATCCAGGAGGAGGCGTGTATTTTGAAAGTGCCCTGCATCACGCTCCGCGAGAACACCGAGAGGCCCG
>CAYGGS010000063.1:2123-6127 GCA_964349545.1 uncultured Gammaproteobacteria bacterium | reverse complement strand
CCCGCGGCGGTGACCGCGGCAAGGAGGATGAGCGCGAGCATCATGGTCATGCCCCGCTGGTCGTCCTTTACGCGTCGTTGACGGTGTCGTGATCCCATATCATCGTTTGTAGGTTCTGGTCGATACCGTCGTCTGGAGCGTCGTGGTCTGCTGCTGGTTCTCCGGGACGTTGACGTTGCGGGAGGTCATCACAAAAGTCACGCGGGGTTGTTCGTTCACGTTGACACATGCCCCTAATATCGTATTTTCGGGATTTATCTCATCAAATAATGCACCAATGCAGCTTTGGAACCGACAATCGCCGTCACTCTTGCAGGTACATACGCCTTTACTTTCATCATACCCCGAGGTAGGTTGAGTGGGGGTGTAGGAAGTATCCGACAGAGAAGGATCACTGATCCTGTCATAATTACAATCCCACTGGCTCGATGGTGGCAGGGTGTTTGGATCGGAACCAGGAGCTAACCAAACGACAAACTCGTCGACACTGATGTTCTCCGGGGTGATCCGTAAATAGTTCGGATACCTTTCTTCGGTCTGCTGTTCAACATCAATGCTCTTTAAGGTACATTTTTTATCCTGCGTCGGATCATTGATGTTTTGCGTACAAATACCAATGAAATACTTCCCGCCAGGAAACTTTTTCCAAGATTGATATTCCGTTTCAATTTTTCGATAGATCCTCCTTATACCGGATGGATCGGTCGTTACGATTTCATACGTCGGCCGATCAAATGATTCGCTCCAATGAAGCATGGCATATCCCTGGCCTGAGGGTTCTAAAATATCGTAATAACCATTAATGCGTCCGTTGGTGTACCAGCGGTAATCGATACCGTTCATCCGTATCTCTTGCGATACAACATCCATGAGGTACCGCGTGTCGCCCTGGAGCTTCGTCATCACCTGCACGCGGCGCTGTGCCGTCGACACGGACGTGAACAGCCCCACTGCGATGACCAGGGCGATGCCGAAGATGGAGGCAGATATCAAGATTTCCATCAATGTAAATCCAGCACCACTTTTCATCGTTGGTCGCACCGCGAGATCCGTCTCTGGACGATTTGAAAAGTGGTGCTGGGTCATTTCACGTACTTCCAATTGTAGAGCCGGTCCTCGACCTGGACGCAGTCCTTGCCCGGGCATGTGCAGCCGGCTCCGGGACACTGCGCACCCCACGTGACCGTACCGATGACCTGCAACCCGACCATGATATCCTCAGGCTTACACGTTGAATCAACAGATCCGTCATCTATTGAGACGATGTACTCGCTCGCAGGTTCATGCGGAAGGACGTCCGGGATTCCGTCGTCAATGCTATCTATCCTACATATCGGATTAAAGGTAACCCAACGCTTGAATGTCGAGTAACTCGTTACGGAATGGGGATAGTCGTAAAAATCCCTATACCACAAACCAATTAGTGGCCGAGTATACTCTGGCATTTGATTAAAAAAACCATATCCTGAAGGACTATAGTTCATATCATAATTCTGAAAGACGGTCGCGCAAGGATAACTGACGACATCAACTATTGGGTCGCAAGGATCCGCACATCTTGTCTCTGGTGGCACGCAGAGAGGCCGTGGCAATAGGCATGTTGATGCCGGATCTGGGTATGCACAAATCGAATCACTGCCATTGTAAGTAATCGGATCAGAGTAGGCTGTATCCCTATAACGATCCGGCCCGACGAAATTCATAAAGTCATCCGTGTCTGCCATCACCCAGGTGTTGTTCGTGTAAAATTTTCCATAGCTGTAAAATTCCTCGTAATTTCGGTAGCGATAGAACACCGGAAAACGGACATGATGTTTCGTCGTGTCATTGAACAGGCCGTCGAACGTACCTGCCAGCTGCACACCCAAAGTACTGGGGTCTGCCCAAAGATCATACACCTGGTCCTCATTTGCTTGTATCTTCAACCAATTAGAATCCCGTATGTTCCGTGCGACCTCTACGGCCTCCCGCGCGAGGTTCGTCGCGATCTCCGTGTTGACCGAGGCCCGCCCGGCGTTCATCGTCGCGATGAGCAGACTGATCGTCCCGATGGTCCCGGCGAGGATGACGCCGAGCGCGACGATCGTCTCGAGTAGTCCCTGGCCGCGGATGTCAGAGGGATTTCGTTTCATGGACATGACGTCACCGTTTCCTCGAGCAGCTGTCCGGTATCCTTGAACAGTTTGACCCGGTAGTTGATGGTAGGCAGGTCAACATGGGAGATGCAGAAGAACGCATCCATGTTCGTCAATCCGCGGGGCGTAGTGAACGTCATGGCGGCGGGCGTATAGAAGGGCGTACCCGGGAGCGACGACTGGTATACCTTGATGGTCATGTCCTTATTGAGCTTGACGTTCCCCTGTTTGACGACTGGATCACGTGCGAGCGTGTAGCTCGGTGTGAGGTAGTCAATACTGTTGAGCTTCTTCATATGCGCGAACATGGTATACCCGGTGCCCTCGATGTCGTTGATCACTATCCCATACCCGCCCGGCGGCGATGCAGGCGTATCGCAGGCCCCCGACGTGCCGCAATTTGCATTGACCGAACACGCCCTGATCGGCGTGATGTTGCCGCAGGTCATGACGCTCCCGCCGGTCGTCGCGAGGGACTGGATCATGCGGAGGTTCGCGACGAGCTCGGCCGAGGCCTGCTTGAGTACGTTCGCCTTGCCGACACCCCGGAACCCGAACACCGTGATGCTCGCGAGGATGCCGAAGATCGACATGGCGACGAGGAGCTCGACGAGCGTATATCCAGCAATAGAGTTTTTCGATTTCACCTGCATCATGGGTTGTAGTATTTGAGGAGCGTCATGACGACCCAGTCGAAGAATCCGCCGTGCTGGTACCAGTACAGGATGCCCTCGCCCCAGAGCATCGTAATGAACGCGGCGAGGCTCAGGAACGTACCGAACGGGATCATGCTCGACCATTTCCGCTTCCGTGAGACCAGGAGCGCGACCGCAGCCGCCGCACCGGTGAGGTACGCGATGACGAGCGCGACCGCGGTCAGCGGCCACCCGAGCGCGAGGCCCAGCACGCCGCCGAGGCGGATGTCGCCGCCGCCGATCCACCTGCCCTTCGACAGGACGTACTGTGCAAGGAACAGTCCTGCTCCCAGTATAGCACCGAGCAGAATCGACAGGAACGGCCGGTGCAGGAGAAGGGAAAACAAGAGCGCGGCGACCATCGCCGGGACGCTCACACGGTCGAGGATGAGCTGATACTTCAGGTCGTACACGAACATCACGAGCAGGAACGCGCCGAGGACGATGCCGACGAGCGAGACGGGCGTAACGCCGAAACGGACCACGGTGAGCAGCGCGATGATGCCCATCGCCGCTTCGACGAGCGGGTACTGCCACGAGATGGGTTTCCGGCAGTACCGGCACTTCCCGCGGAGCGCGAAAAAGCTCACGAGCGGCACGAGATCTGCCGAGGTCAGCGCGTGCTTGCACCGCGGACAGTACGACCGTCCCCGTGCCGGCGAATCGCCCGCGTGCAGCCGGTAGATCACGACGTTGCAGAAGCTGCCGATGGCAGTGCCGAGGATGAAGGAGAGAAGAGGTTGCAAGGGAGGAAGGTTGGGAGGTTGTTAGGTGGGGAGGTTAGGAGGGTTTGAGGCGGAAGATCAGGGTTCGGAGCATCTTCATGACCTCGTCGAGGAGAAGGTCGGTGCGTTTGAAATGTTCGTCGTCGGCGAAGTGCAACTTTTTCGCGATCATGATCTGCGTCTCGATCTCCGCGCAAGAACCATAGGCGATGACAAGAAATTGACGGTACTCTTTCCGGGTACCGCGGCTTTTTCCTTCGGCGATGTTTGACGCGACGGATACTGCGGCGCGCCGTTGTTGCGATGTAAGGCCGAATCGTTCATCATCCGGAAAATACCCTGAAAGTGTATAGACTGCCTCGACCAGTTCGATCGCTCGTTGCCATACGATCAAATCCCTGTACGACGCGATAACGGTTGCGCTCATGCATCTCCACGTGCCACCTCAT
>CAYGGS010000063.1:0-2023 GCA_964349545.1 uncultured Gammaproteobacteria bacterium | reverse complement strand
CCTTCCTCACCTGATCCCATCCTTCGTCACCACATGCTTCCCCTTCGAGAGCGTCTCGTACCCCCGCTCGAGCGTGAACGTGACGCCGAAGTCCGTCTCGGTCGGGACGGCGCTCACCGTATACTTGAAGCTGCCGGGATCTTTGAGCGAAGCGATCGACGGAAAATACGCCGCGAGCGCGCAGGACGAAACCAATGAGCCGACCGTGCTGCAGCCGGCCGCCGCATCCGCATAGCTCGCCTTCTGCTGGTAGAGCGTCGCGAACGCGTACTGTACGCGGACCATGTCCGTGATCCGGTGCGCGTCGCGGACCCGCGCCCGCTCCTGGCTCAGCACCAACCCCACTGCCGCGAGGAACGCGGCAAGGAGCGTGAAGAGGAACAATGTCGATACAAGGCCGATACCTCGCTGATTTATTTTCATATCGTTAGTATAGCACTTTTTACGTTATTCCACAATTACCAAAAGGAAAAGAGCCGGTCACCCGGCCCTTGTTCCTCGCACATTCTTAATGGATTACATTGAGGTCGTCGGGTTATAACCCGTACCAAGCCACTTTCCGTTCTTGTTCAGTGCGTGCAATCCTGCAGGAACGCCGCCGGCACCGACTTCAAGGACGGTACCAACGAGGAAACCAGGATTGGTAGATGACGCTGCCGTGGCAGCATCAGCTTCATACATACGTGTGTATGCCCATTGCGAAGTTCCTGGAGTCCAGTTCGTAAAGGCATAGTTAGCTGCTGCATCACCTGTGCAAAACAGCCAGCCGTGCTGGCCGTTGCGCAGTTTGCTGCTACTACCGTAACTGACGTGGTCGAGCTCGGATCTTCAGGCGCGTTCGTGCCAGCGCCGAAGAATAGTTTCAAGGTGCCACATTGCGATGCCCGTCGTCCGTCTGAATCCCATGCACAAGTAGCGGTCGGTATGACGAACGATCCGCCGTTAGAATCGGCCCAGGACTGGTAGGCAAGCGCGTACTGGCGGAGCGCCGAGACCCGCTGCGTATCCCGCGCCTTGGCCCGCGCGCCGTTCAGGGCGACGAGACCGATGGTCGACAAGATACCGATGATCGCGATGACGACCAGCAGCTCGATGAGCGTAAATCCCTTTTTCTGATTGTTCATTTGTTTCGTCACCCCCTTTCAGGTTTCATTGGCGAGCGAGCCGTTTCGGAAGTCACGTGTACTGCCGGAACGATCCGACAAGCTGCAATGAGGTTATTGATTCACGAACGAGCGATTTTCCTAAGGAATGCCTTATCCACACTGCTTCGTACTACGGAGTATAGCACAAATCCGGCGCTTATGCAATCGGACGCAGGAGTTGAAGCGCCGAACCGATGGTTTCCGACATGTTGTACATCGGGAGCAGGATGGCCATGACCATGACCGCGACACCGACGCCCATCACGACCATGACGATCGGCTCGATGAGCGCCGTGAGGTTGCTGATCAGGGCCTCGAGCTCCTTCGCGTAGAAGTTACCGATCTTCTCGAGCACGAGGTCGAGCTTGCCGGTCTGCTCGCCGACGACCATCATCTGCGGGAGCATCGGCGGGATGATGTCCGACCGGAGGAACGCCGTGGCGATCGAGTTGCCCGCCTCGATCTCGTTGATCGTCTCGCGGGTCAGGTCGTGGTAGACCGTGTTGCCGACGACGTCCGCGACGATCTCCAATGATCTCGTCACCGGGATGCCGGAGACGACGAGCGTCGAGAGCGACCGCGAGAACCGGACGAGGTAGATCCTCTGGAAGATCTGCCCGAAGACGGGCATCTTCATCTTGAACCGGTCGATCAGCTGCTTCCCCTTCGCCGTCTTCGCGACCGATGTGTAGACCACGGCGGCACCGACGATGATGAGCAGGATGAGCCACCAGAACTGCATCATGAAGTTCGACGCCCAGATGACCGACTTCGTGCTCCAGGGGAGCGAGCCGCCCTCCTGGGCGATGACCTCGGTGAGCTTCGGGACGACGAAGATCATCATCGCCGCGCCGACGACGAACATCGCGCCGACGACG
>CAYGGS010000062.1:0-6152 GCA_964349545.1 uncultured Gammaproteobacteria bacterium | reverse complement strand
CGTTGACGTGCTCCGCGCCGAAGAGTGTTTTAGCGCGCTCGATGGCGAGCCGTTCGATGCCGTCGATGACGTCGCATCCGCCGTAGTACCGGTTGCCGGGATATCCTTCGGAGTACTTGTTCGTGGTAATGCTGCCGAGCGCCTCGAGGACCGCGCGCGACACGAAGTTCTCGGACGCGATCATCTCGAGTCCGTGGCGTTGTCGGTCGAGCTCATGCTCGAGCAGCTCGGCGACCCCGTGGTCGCCGTCGGTCAGCCGTTCGTGTTCATGCGCGCTTCGAGATCTTTTCATAGATGAGGTAGAGGATGCCGGCAAGCGGGATGAGGAGCAGCGGCAGCAGCGTCGCCGGCGCACGGAAATAAGCCATGCCATTGCTGGTCGTGTTCGTATTGCCGTTGACCGTCACTGCATTCACGTTGACGTTGGTGTTCACGTTTTCGTTGGTCTGGGCGATCGTCGACCATGCCGCTGCCACGCCAATGAAAAAAGAGAGCACGATCACGGCGAGCGTTCTTTTCATGCGGCCCTCGCCCGGCGCCGCAGCAGCATGTAGAGCGCGATGCCCGCGGCAAGCGCGATGGCGATGCTCATGAGCAGCGGCAGGCGCACCCCGGCGATGGTCGTGACGCGGTCGATGCGGACCAGTTCGGTGCCGGCCCGAACGAGCGATTCCGTGATGAGGTAGGTGAGCGCGATGAGGCCGGCGCCATGGACGACCGTGCGGTTGTCGGTACCGCGCTTGGAGCCGGCGAGGAACCGCTTGTGGAGGTACAGCATCAGCGCGAACACGGCGAACGAACCGATCGATTCGTAGAGGAATGCGGGATGGAAGAACTTTTCGTCGAGGAACTGGAGCGGCCGGTTGAGCGGCTCGATCGGGATGCCCCAGGGGAGCGAGGTCGGTCCGCCGTAGAGCTCCTGGTTGAAGTAGTTGCCCCACCGGCCGATCGCCTGTCCGATCGCCAGCGCGGGGGCCGCGATGTCGGCGAGCAGCCAGAACGACACCTTCTTCCTTCGTGCGAAGAGCAGGAAAACGACGAAGCCGGCGATGAGCGCGCCGTGGATCGCGAGCCCGCCGTTCCAGATGCTGAGGATCTCGTTGCGGTGTGCGGCGTAGTAGGACCATTCGTTCAGGACATGGTAGATGCGCGCGCCGATCAGGCCGAAGACGATGGCGATGAAGAAGAGGTTTTCGAGGTCTGCGTTCTTCAGTCCATACCGTTTTCCAAGCTTGATGAAGACGATATAGCCGGCGAGCGTGCCCACCGCGAGGAACAGTCCGTACCAGTGGAGCGTGAACGAACCGAGGTGCGCGAGGATCGGGTTCGGGTTGAAGGTATGGAGGAACATCATGTGCATCGTATCGAAAAAGGCCCACGGTGTAAAGCGTGTCCGGCGTCGAAAACCGTGCTATACTGTGGTCGTTCGATACCTTATATACACGAGGATCCTATGCGAAAATTCATCCATTGCGTTTCCATGCTTACGGCGGTGTTGGTCGTCGCGGCGCCGGTCTCGGCTCTTACGACGGCATCGGGTACGAACGTATCCCAGACCGCCGAGATCAAGGACATGTACATGGCCGGCGGTACCACGCTCGATCTGCAGGGGAGCTATGGTAGTGATGTCTACTCGGCGGGCAATACCGTGACGATCACGGGTCCGGTGAACGGCGACGTGACGGTCGGGGCTGCCACGGCAACGGTCCGCGGCGAGGTGAAGGGTGGCGTCAGGGTCGCCGGCGGCACCGTGACGATCAGTTCGAAGGTCGGCAGGAACGTCATCCTCTTCGGCGGGACGCTGACGATCGAACCGGACGCCGATATAGCCGGCGAGGTCGTCGTAGCCGGCGGCTCGCTCGTGATCAACGGCCACGTCGCGGGCCCGGTGAACGCGTGGGCGGGAACGGTGACGATCAACGGTACGGTCGATGGGCCGGTGTCGCTTCATCTCGATGGAGATACTGAAAACGATGTACCGGCGCTCCATCTGCAGCAGAAGGCCGTGCTCAAGGGCGATCTGACGTACTGGGCGGAAAAGGCCGCGACGATCGACGCCGGAGCGACGGTCGCAGGCGTGACGAAGTATAATGCCACAACAAGCAGCACCGAGGATTTCCGGAGCACGCTCCAACAGTTCGTAAACATCGGTCGACTCTGGAGCCTGTTCTCTGCGCTCGTGGTCGGTGTCCTGATCGCGCTGCTGTTCCCGAGAACGCTCAGGAACGTCGCCGACATGATGCTAAAGCGGAGCGGCGTATCCGTTGGGTGGGGCGTCCTGATAGCGTTAGCGACGCCGTTCGCATTCATCATCCTGATGATGACCGTCATCGGCATTCCGCTCGGGTTACTGTGCCTCGGCGCGTACATCGCGGCGTTCTACCTTTCGCAGGTCTTCCTCGGGTTCCTCGTCGGCGACCTGCTCGCGCGGTGGCTTGGGAAGCGCCGCGAACCTCTCAATAGCGCAGCTGCACCGCGCCAGATCGCTCCGGCGTGGTTGACGCTCCTCGGCATCATCATCGTGTCGGCCGTGCTCGACTTCCTGTTCGGGTACCTTGGCGGATTTGCCGCTCCACTTTCATTCCTGTTCGGGATCATCCGTCTGTTCCTGGCGTTGTGGACGTTCGGCGCGATCATCCTGGTGCTCGGCGGCTACATCCGGGACCGTGAGCTGAGGTAGCCCATTAAAGTATCGCCCGATGATCGGATTTTTCGATTCAGGCGTTGGCGGACTGTCGGTGCTCCGTGAGATACGGAAGGCGCTGCCGTCCGTCGATCTCACGTACTTTGGTGATACGGCGAACGTGCCGTACGGCGGAAAAGGGGACGACGAGATCGCTCGCCTGACAGTACGGGCGGTCGATGTACTGAAACGACAACAGCTCGACCTTGTCGTCATCGCGTGCAACACGGCGACGTCCGTGGCAATTTCGGCGGTACGTGAAATGAATCCTGATCTGCCTGTGGTCGGCGTCGTACCGGTCCTAAAGACCGCGGCAGAACGTACGTCGGCGGGGCGGATCGCCGTTCTGGCGACCGATGCGACGCTCAAGAGCGCTTCGTACCACGACCTGAAGACGCGTTGTGCGGAAGGTACCGAAACGCTCGAACTGGCGTTGCCGGAATGGGTGACGTTCGTCGAGCAGGGGGATCTTGACGGGGATGACGTGAAGGGATCGGTGAGAACCGTCGCAGAGAAGGTGAGAGCGTTCAATGCCGACGTGGTCGCGCTCGGCTGCACGCATTTTCCGTTCCTGCGGCCGGTGATCGAACGGGCGCTGCCCGGCGTGGCGGTGCTGGATTCCGGTGCTGCCGTCGCGCGGCAGGTCGTGCGCGTTCTGACGAACAACGGCAAGCTTCCCGCAGCACAGGGGAGCGGGACAGCGGGGTATTATTGTTCGGGCGACCCAGGACGGTTCAGCGCAGTCGCGACACAACTGCTCGGTGAGCGCGTGAATGTCGAGCACGTTCAGGTCTAGACCCTATTCGACCAGCCCCATCTTGCGTTTTGCCTCGTCGAGCGTCTTCCGTGCGATCGCGCGGGCTTCTTTCATGCCCCCGCTCAAGATCTCCTCGAGGTAGCGGTTATTGCCGGCGAGCTCGGCGCGTTTCTTCCGGAACGCATCGAAATGCCGCGCGATGTCCTCGGCGAGCTGGGCTTTCAGTTCGGCATACTTGATCGTACCGGTCTCTTCCTCGTTGAGCAACTGCCGGTAGGTCGTCGGGTCGCTGAATTCCTTGAGCAGCATCATCAGGTTCATGACGCCGGGGTTGCCGTCGCCGCCCTTGGTTCCGGTCACGGCCTTCATCACCTTCTTCTTGATGATCTCAGGTGAGTCATCCAATTGGATGCCACCGCCGTCGGACTTGCTCATCTTCTTTTTGGGATCGTTGAGCGACATGACACGCTTGCCGTGCGAGACGAGCGCCTTCGGCTCGGGGAACGTGTCGCCGTACTTCGCGTTGAACTTCCGGGCGATGACGCGCGCGAGCTCGACGTGCTGCAGCTGGTCCTCGCCGACGGGGACGCCGGTCGCCTTGTAGATGAGGATGTCGGCGGCCATGAGCACGGGGTAGGCCAATAATCCGAGCGTCGCTTGGTTACCAGCTGGCCCCCCGTCGGATGCGGGGGTCTTCGATTTTTCCTTGAACTGTGTCATGCGGTTGAGCTCGCCGATCGGTGTGAGCGTTCCGAAGAGCCAGGCGAGCTCGACGTGCTCGGGGATGTGCGACTGCACGAAGAGGGTGGCCTTGTGGTGGTCGAGGCCTGCGGCAAGGTAGTCGAGCGCGACGTCCTTGACGGCCTGCGGTATGGTCTTAGGGTCGAACGGGGTCGTGATGGCGTGCAGGTCTGCGATCATGAAGAAGGAACGCGAAAGGTTCTGCAGCTCGATCCACTGGCGTATGGCGCCGAGGTAGTTGCCGATGTGCAGCCGCGAACTGGGGCGAATGCCTGAAAGTATTCGTTCTTCCATATGGGTAGATTGTAGCATAATGGGGTATCTATTGTCGGGGGGCCAGAGGCGTATTGATGTCCCCTGGCTTGGTTCGTCCTTTTTGACCACAGGTCGCCCGGGAGCCATGATCGTTGCCGTCAGACTTCGACGATGACGGGCGGGAACAACGCTGGTTAGCGGTGTGCGGCGGAGCATCCGAGAAAACCACGGCTTGACCAATGCTGTCAGCGAGAATATATTAGGATAGCGTTATTATTCATCAACGAGCATTGCAGAACGCGAACAGTACCAGTTCTCTCGGGAGAGATGGGGGCGGCAGAATAATGGACGAACACGATACAATGAAGGTTGATGGATGGCTGCCAGGTTTAAGAGCCGTCGTGTCAGCGAAAACGGATGGTTAGTTGACGAAGTAAACGCGCGTATGTTTGACATATTTAAAAACGCTGTCCGCGCCGTAGGCCAGGCCGGCATGACCGTCGTCGTTACCGCTTATGCACAATAACGTACCGATTGCGCCGTCAACCAGCCGGGTTCCTCTCTTCAGCGGGATTTTCGGCGGCGTTTTGATGGGGTTAGCGAACCTGGTGCCCGGCATAAGTGGCGGCACCATGCTGTTGGTCAGCGGGGTATACCCGCATTTTATCCGGGCGATCTCAGAAATCACCCGATTCAAGCTCCGGGTCTCGGCGCTATTCACGATCGGACCGATCCTGCTATCCGCCGGGCTGACGATCCTATTGTTGGCTGGACCGACCAAGGAATTGGTAGTCAGCCACCGCTGGATCATGTACAGCCTGTTCATCGGGTTGACGCTTGGCGGTGTTCCGTTGGTGTGGCGATTGGCCCGGCCGGTTTCATCTGGCCTGATGATTGGTTTGCTGTTCGGGCTGATCATCATGACCGCAACGGCGTTGTTCCAGCCGGACGGTTCGTCCGCCTCGGTTTCCGCGTTGGTTTGGTTCATCGGAGGCTTGGCTGCGGCCAGTGCCATGATCCTGCCAGGCATCAGCGGCAGTTACCTGTTGTTGCTGATAGGATTATATATTCCACTGCTCGATGCCATAGACGGGATCAAGGGGGTCGTTCTGTCGCGGGATCTGGCCTTGCTGGGAGATTTCTTCAAGCATGAAGGCATGCAAATAATCCTGCCGGTCGGCTTGGGGATAGTGGTCGGCGTTGCCGTGGTCAGTAACGGCCTGGAGCTGGCCATTCGCCGATTCCCGAAAGTGACCTACGGCGCGTTGCTGGGGTTGTTGTTGGGCTCGATCGTTGGTCTTTGGCCTTATCAGGCCGGGGTTGCGCCAAAGATCGGCGATGTCTTGAACGGTCAACAGGTGACCGAGCTTAACATCGTTTCCTTCCAACCGCAAGACTTCCGATTGGAAAATTACCCCCCAGCGGTTTGGCAGGCGATCAGTGCCGTCGCCTTGATCGCTGTTGGTTTTCTTATCACTCGCCTGATCGGACGGATCGGTCGTCGTGGATCCGCGGATAGAACCGGGCCGGAAACGAGGAACCCCTCATAACCGTTTTTACTGTCCATAACAACTGAACACTCGCTGCGTTCTTTGTTTGAGTTTCCATCTGCGGCGGTGCGCGTACGGTACCGCAGGGGGTCGTACGAGATACGATCCCCCTGCGGTGCTTTTGAAATTAACTCGCGCGGTCCGTCAGAACGGATGAATCTAATAC
>CAYGGS010000061.1:0-6189 GCA_964349545.1 uncultured Gammaproteobacteria bacterium | reverse complement strand
GTCCAGTACCTCCACGCCGACGTCGACACGATGGAGCGACTCGAGATCCTGCGCGACCTCCGCCTCGGCATCTATGACGTCCTCATCGGGATCAACCTGCTCCGCGAGGGGCTCGACCTGCCCGAGGTCTCACTCGTCGCCATCCTCGATGCCGACAAGGAAGGCTTCCTCCGCTCGCAGATGGCGCTCATCCAGACGATGGGACGCGCGGCGCGGCACGTCGACGGCCACGTCGTCATGTACGCCGACCGGGTGACCGGCTCGATGCAGCGTGCGATCGCCGAGGTCGAACGCCGACGGTCCATCCAGGCTGCGTACAACGAACAGCACGGCATCACGCCGCGATCGATCCAGAAGGCGGTCCGCGACAACCGCCTCTCCGGCATGAAGCTCGCCGAGGAACAGGTGCAGCCGCTGCCCTTCAACGACATTCCGATGACCGAGATCGGCCATGTCATCAAGGACCTCGCCGAGCAGATGGACCTCGCGAGCAGCAATCTCGAGTTCGAAAAGGCCGCGCTCCTCCGCGACCAGATCGCCGAACTCGAGAAGCGGGCCTCAACGCCCACATCGGCACGAAAAAAGAAACGAGCGCGGCCAATGCCGAAGCCGTTCATGAAAAAACGATAGTTCGTTCATTGCTACTTGCAAAGTAGCTGAAAAAGTGCTACAATAATGATGAAAATAAACGTTATGAAACATATTTCTTATTATTTTTTAACCACCGGACCGTGAACTCGGCCTGGCGGTAGGATTTTTGTATGAGCAAAGTCGACGACATCTTCGCTGACATGGATCCGACGCAACCCACGGCCGTACCTGGGGCACCGCAGCCGGTAGCGCCGCAAACCACTGTTCCGCCAGTACCGCCCGAAACACGGCCGCAATCGCAAGGCGGATACTGGAAGCCGCAGCTACCCGAGACGCCGGAAAACATCCCTACGAAAAAGCCGAGGAAATGGATGCTGTTCGCGATCATCGGCGTGGTTGTGGCCGGCCTGCTCGGCGGTGCATACATCGCCTACAGCAAGGGCTACCTCGCGATCCCGGGCCTCACGCCGAAGACGGACCAGCTCTTCGACAAGATGGTCGATTCGATCTCCGACGTGAAGAACGCGCAGTACTCGCTGCGAATGAGCATCAAGAGCGAGCCGCGGTCGACGAAAGCGACGCAGATCTTCATCAAGAACTCTAACAACAATACGAACGCAAACATCAATGCCGCCACGAACAGCAATTCCGCCGTCATCTCGAACACGAACGCCTATATGATCGAGGACGTCGGGAGCCAGATCGGTCTTGGCAGTGCCGACCTCGCCGGCTCCCTCCTCGGTATGAACGGGCTCTCGGACGCCGATGAGTTCTTTAAGACATTCCCCGCCGACATCGACCTGAGCGGCGGCATCATGCTGTACTTCGAGGCGGACAAGAAATTGAGCGTAGCGAACGGCTCATTCCGGATCGACGGCACCTACACCGGCGGCGATGCCTCGGTCGCGATCGACCTCGAAGCGCGGAAGAAGAACACCGATCTCTACGGCATCGTGAACAAGTTCCCGAGCTTCTTCGGGATCGACCCTTCCGGCATCAAGGGTAAGTGGATCAAGCTGAACTCGGGCGACTTCGCCGACTCGTTCGACCCCGAGTCGCTCGACAAGGTCGACACGCAGGAGATCGTCACGGGCCTCAAGACGAACCTGAAGCGCGCGCTCCAGCAGAAGCTGTTTACGGTACAGCAGAAGCTCCCGGCGGAAACCATCGGCGGCATCAAGTCGGAACACTACCTCATCAAGATCGACACCACGAAGATCGTCGACGTCTACAACGCGTTCATCGAGGAGGAACGCGCGAAGGGCACCGACGTCAAACAGTTCGAAGTGATGCGCGACGAAATACAGAAGCCGGAGAACATGGCCACGCTCGGACGGATCGTGGACAACTCGCGCATCGAGATCTGGGTCGACAAGGTCAAAGGACTGCTGCGGCAGACGAAGTGGGAGCTCACGCTCGTTCCGCCGGACGGGATCGAACGGCTGAAGGACAAACAGTTCCTCCTCAGCACGACGCTGACCCTCGAGAAGGTCAACGAGAACGTGACCGTCGACGTCCCGGGCCAGACGATCGACATGGACGAGGCGGCGCGGCTGCTGACCGGGATCACGGTCGAGGAACAGAACATCGGGAAACAGATCGACCGTGTGGATTCGCTGCAGTCAATGTTGAAGTCGTATCAAAAAATGAAGGATTCATACCCGGATTCACTTGATCAGCTTGCCGTGTTCGTTACCGCCCAAAAAGCAACCTGCGCTGAGACAAGTCCAACGGGCACTTCACAAGAAAAGGCCCACGATGCAAAACGAATATCCGACCTCAGACAATGGGCTCTCGCGCTTACAAATCATATCGATACACAGACGACATACCCAGCCGCACTCAAAGACGCCACTACGTTCTTCGGAAACAGCGTCGCTCCTACCGACCCATCAACAGGAAAAGAATATGAATATGCGGTGTGTGCAGACGGAAAATCATTCGTCCTCTCGGCCACGCTCGAGGCCTACGACCAGCCGAAGACATACTCGCTCAACGAAATGGGTTTGAGCGTAACCGGTGCTCCGATTGCCTGCGGCGCTATGACCACCGCAACCGGTAGCGAAAAGAACCTGTGCCCATCGTTCAGGTATGACAGCTCGAAATTCAATGTCACAGACGTTTTCACCAAAAAACAGTTCGGGTATTCAAAAGATGGTTCCGACTACAAAGTCACGTACCAAATGCAAATCGGCGACTCGGAAAAATATTCCTACGAGAAGGGCGTGTACGCCGAGGGGACCAACACGATGACGAGCAAAGACGTCTCGCTCGAAAAGGAATCGAGCTCCGAGAAGTACACGCGCGAACATCCGGTGAATACGAACCGAAACACGAACGCAAACGTCAATACCAACGGCAATGCGAACGTCAATATCAACTCCAACGTGAACCGAAATACGAACGTCAATTCCAACGTCGATGCCGATAAAGACGGTCTTACCGACAATGAAGAGGTGTTAACCTATGGCACTCTACCGTATTCTATAGATACCGACGGGGACGGCTACAACGACAAAGCTGAGATCTGCGGCGGGTACAATCCGAACGGTAGCGGCAAGAGCACGACGACATATGCCGCACCGACATCCGGCTGCCCATAATGACCAAAACAGCATCTCTTAAAAAGCCGACGCGACTCGTCCTCGCCTTCGGCACCTTCGACGTGCTCCATGACGGCCACCGCTCGTTCCTTAAACAGGCGAAGCAGCTCGGTACGACGCTCATCGTATCGATCGGTCGCGACGTCACGGTGAAGCGCCTCAAGGGAGGCACACCGATGAACGACGAGCGCGCGCGGCTCGCAGCGGTCGCAGCGCTCCCCTACGTCGACCAGGCCGTGCTCGCGTCAGAGGATCCGACGCAACGGTTCTCGATCATCCAACGGTTCAAGCCCGACGTCATCGCGCTCGGTTACGACCAGACGCACTACACGGTCAACCTCGCGGTCGAGCTCGCAGCCGTCGGCATCCGGTGCGACATCGTACGGCTCAAGCCCTTCCATCCTGACCGCTACAAATCATCGCTCATCAAGACAAGGCTTGCCCGAAATCGGAAAGCCTGATACACTGCTTCCGTTCTCTATAGCCTATCAACCTCCTCCCCTCACAACCTAACTATCTCACAACCTTCCCCACATGCCGATCAAACACGCCGCATTCAAGGCCCTCCGCCAGAGCACGAAGCACCGCGAGCGCAACCTCGCGATCAAGACGAACCTCAAGAAGGTCGTGAAGTCCGTGCGTAAGGCCGTTGCCACGAAGGACGCCGCGAAAGCGAAGGAACTGCTGAAAACCGCGATCAAGACGATCGACCGCTCCTGTCAGAAGGGCGTCATCAAGAAGAACACCGCGGCCCGGCTCAAATCTCGGCTCTCGGCGGCCGTGAAGAAGATGGCCTAGCTGCCGCACATCCGCAGTACGACCCGTTCGACGGTTCGACTGCCGCTCACCGTGCCGAGCGATGGTCGAGGCACGGGCTCAGGACCGTCCTGAGCACAATCGAAGGACGAACATCTCAAGGAGCGCCCGCGCATTGTCGCGGGTGTTCTTCATTCGATGGTCGATGAACACGATCTCGTCATGTGCACGAAGAAGCTCGCTCTGCGAGAAGGTCCTGATCTGCGCGAGCCCCTTCTTCACGACGAACGGGTGGAGCGACAGACGCGAGGCGATGGTCGCCGGATTCGGCTCGGTTGAAGCGACGTCGGCGATGCCGATCAGTATCCGGAGCTGCCGCGCGATCATGGTCAGAAGATAGAGCTCGTTCGCGCCGGTCGCGAAGTGCCGCTCGAGCGACGTGAGCGCCGCGACATGGTCTTTCCTGCTCAACGCGTCGGTGAACTCGAAGATGTTCGCCTCGGGTTTGCCCTTGATATCGGCTTCGATGTCGGCCGCGGTGATGGCCGCGCCCTTCTTCTGGTGCACGAGCTTCTCAATCTCGTTCGCCGCGAGCCAGAGGTCCGTCCCGACGAACGCCGCGAGGCGCTCTGCCGCACCGCGCTCGATCGATCCTCCCCGCTCCTTCGCGCGCTTCGCGATCCACCGTTCGACCTCGAGCGGTTCCAGCGTGTCGAACAACT
The DNA here is from genome assembly GCA_964349545.1 of uncultured Gammaproteobacteria bacterium. Classification (GTDB taxonomy): domain Bacteria; phylum Patescibacteriota; class Patescibacteriia; order SBBC01; family SBBC01; genus CAINXF01. The sequence goes on along the minus strand of CAYGGS010000061.1, from coordinate 1,517 downwards.
CCTTGTTCTTCACATGGTCCAGTACGGAGAGGAGCGGCGACGGTTCAGAAACGTCCTTTGACCGTTTCTTTTTCACCTCTCCCCCGCTTCCCCCACTCCAAAAGACGACTATCGTTTCTTCGGGAACCGATTTCTCCTTGATGAATTCCGCGATAGCTTCCTGGACCTTCCGGTCAGCCTCGAACGGCCGGTCCACGATGACGAACCGGCGCGAGCTCAGGAACCCCTGGCTCGCGACGCTCTGCTGGAACTGCTCGAACTTCAATCCCGCGCCGTCGAGCGTCGAGACGTTCATGCCCGTGGGATCGTACTTCTTCACGAACGCATCGCGGAGCTGCTTCAGACGCTCGCGTGAACGGAACGTATCCTCACCGGTCACATAAATAATCATAGATTGGGATTGATCCCGTTAGAGAGTCCTATGTGTTGAATGTATATGTGAATCTTTATTGTACGGCTTTTTCAAGCGGCTCTCTAACGGGATTGACAGAGATGCTGGACAATGCTACCGTCGAGCGTTATCGTAGCAGCAACCAACAGGCAACACAAACACACAATACCATGGAGGGCCCTGCTCGTACGATTCACGCGTAATGAACATCTTGCGCTCACGGGACGCCGTCGCATTCGGAGGTGCATCAAATGGAACTGACCTTCGTTCATGCAAGCGAACACCCCATGCTGACGCCGCTGTCGCCGGACGGCGATGTGGCGCTCAAGTTCGTCGCCACCGCCACCACGCTGATCGTCGGTGACGTTCGCGATCACTGGAAGCTCGCGCTCATCGGCCTCGGTATCACGACGGACCAGGCGATGAGCACGCCGCTCGTGAACCACCTCAGCAAGATGCACGAGGTGATGTACGCCGGCGACGTCCACCGCGACGGCCGTATCACGTTCAGCGTGGACGGCGTCTACGCCGAGCTCGGACTGGTTCCCAAGGGCAACCCCGCCGAGCTCCAGGCCGGACTGCTCGCCATGCTGGCGGGATTCGAAGGAATCCCCACGCTCGCACCCGAACTGGCGTAACGATTCGGACGCTACAAGGGAGGCACCCATGACCGCCGAACGGTACTTCAAGTTCGCGCTCGGCGGCGGGACGGTCATGCTGACCGGCCTCCTGACGCTGAACGCGATAATGTTCCTGTGTGGCGCAGTCGCCACGCTCACCCTCATGGTCCTGGGCTGGATCATCTGGGACAAGGAGTAGGCCGATGCTGAAGAACCTCGCACTGGCCATCGTCGCACTTCTGGCGATTCTGCTCGCGCTCGCCGCGGTCGGCTGCCCCCAGAACAAGGCTGCGACGCCGCAGCAGACAACGGGCACGAAGTAAGCGCCCGAGCATCAATAGCACTGTCCACGATTCGCGCACACGCGCAACACGCCGACCTATCGTCCCCCGAAGGTCGGCGTTTCCAATTCACGCGCCCACGAAGCATGTATACCAACTGTCACCTCGAGCAACGCGAGAGGTCTCGCGACATCAGGACTTCTCGTTCCACTCGAAGTGACAGCC
>CAYGGS010000060.1:3492-6335 GCA_964349545.1 uncultured Gammaproteobacteria bacterium | reverse complement strand
GCGATCGACTGGGCGGTCATGTCGGCCTTGGCGCTCGGCTGCACCGTGAACGAGCATTCGAAGTTCGACCGGAAGCACTACTTCTACCCGGACCTGCCGAAGGGCTACCAGATCTCGCAGTACGACGAGCCCGTCGGCGTGCACGGCGAGTTCGCCATCGCGGTCGGCGGAGCGGAGCGCGTCATCGGCATAGAACGACTGCACCTCGAGGAGGATGTCGGCAAGATGACGCATGCCGGCACGGATTCGTTCATCGACTTCAACCGCGCCGGAACGCCGCTCATGGAGATCGTGACCGAGCCGGATGTGAAATCGCCCGAGGAGGCGAAGGCATTCCTGCAACAGCTGCGCCTGGTCATGCGGTACCGCGGCGTATCGGATGCCGACATGGAAAAGGGCCAGCTCCGCTGCGACGCGAACGTGTCGCTGCGGCCGGTCGGAGACACAAGGCTCTATCCGAAGACCGAGGTCAAGAACGTCAACTCCTTCAGGAACGTCGAGCGGGCACTGAGCTATGAGATCAAGCGTCAGACCGCGCTCTGGAACGATGGAAAACCCCCCAAAGGGCACGAGACCCGCGGATGGGACGCGAGTCTTCAAGAATCCGTCGAGCAGCGCAGGAAGGAGGGCGCATCGGACTACCGCTACTTCCCCGAACCGGACATCCCGCCGCTCCATTTCACCCCCGAGTTCGTCGCGGCGATGCGCGCGAAGGTGCCGGAGCTGCCCGAGGCGCGTACCAAACGGTTCGTGACGATGTACGGCCTGACCGATGCGCTCGCTGATGCGCTCGTGAAGGACGTGCCGCTCGCACAGAATGGCGACCGTCCGTTCTGGAAGTATTTCGAGGAGGTCGTCACCGAGTTCCGTGAGTACGGCGCGGACGAGAAGGGCACTGCCGCGTTCGAAGCATACTGGCAGGAGCACCGCGACGAGGTGTGCCTGTTCATCGCGAAGTTCCTCCTGAACCGCATATCATCGGAGCGCCGGGAGGCCAAAGGGCTGCCCGTGAAGCCGGAGAACCTCGGCCGTCTCCTCTGGATGGCGTATGACGAGACCATCACCATGGCGACCGCTGCTGCGCTGTACGAGAAGATGACCGATAATCCGAACCTCGGGCCGCACACGCTCGTGAAGGAGGCGGGACTGGAGACCATGGGAAGCGAGCAGGAGCTCGAACCGATCCTTCGCGGGATCGTGAAGGAGCATCCCGAACAGGCCGCCGCGTTCAAGGCGGGGAAGACCGCTCTGCTGCAGTTCTTCGTCGGTCAGGCGATGAAAGCGACGAAAGGAAAAGCGCAGGCATCCGCCGTAATGGCGATGCTGGAACGGATGCTCAAGGAATAACCTGGTTTTTAGCAATATCTGGACAACCGTCGCGGTGATGGTTGACCCCGTTAGAAGGCCTATACGAAGGATCGTCACATTGATAATTCTAGGTATATTTTTTACGTGCAACCTTCTGACGGGGTTGATCCCGTTAGAAAGTCCTATGGTTTGAGTGTATGTGTAACCTCTGACATATGACTTTTTTAAGTATCTTTCTAACGGGATTGACAGTTTTCGGATATCATGATAGCCTGTGTTGGATTCTTGCCCCTTGCAGCACATAGTGGACCCTTTGCGTCCACACGCACACGCCACCAACCACCCTACGGGGTGAGAATCAAGGAGGAGTGCCATGCTGGTACTGACACGGAAGTTGGGGGAGAACATCCGGATCGGGGACGCCGTGAAGATCACGGTACTCGAGGTGCGCTCGGGCCAGGTGAAGCTCGGCATCGAGGCACCTCCGGAGGTGAAGGTGCACCGGGAGGAGATCTTCGCCCGGATCGAGGAGGAACGCCGACGCGCCCAGCAGGGCAAGCCGGAACCGCCGAAAGGCAAGTTGAAGGGCGCCGCGTAAAGCGGTGCATGCTCGATATACGGTCTGGCCTCACGCAACGATTCACTTCAATGCGCGAGGCCAGACCAGCTACTCTACGATAAGAATCGTGCGGCCAGACGTTCAGCAGAACGTCGATTTGTGATCCATCGGGTCGTTCCATCCTTCCGCCACCACGTGAGCTGCCGCCGGGCGAAGGCATGGATGTCGCCTTTGAGCCGCAGCACACCTTCGCGTCGTGTGAGCTGTTTCTTGAGAATCTGACTCATCCATCGGTACTCAAGGCCGAAGCCCTCAAGCCGTTTCCATGAGATTCCTTGTGCGTGCAGGCGCCGTGTCTCGTTGAGCATGCCGGGCATGCGTCCATCGACGCGGCGGTCGATGTTCCGGTACAATTTTGCGCGCGGTAGTGAAATGCCGATCTTCAGGACGTGATAGGGCGATGTGGTCCGCCGTTCCGGTACTACGCCGAGCGTCTCAACGATCTCGAGCGCGCGGATGAGGCGCCGGGGATTGTCGCGGTCGATGGTGTTCGCGCGGCGCGGATCCTTTCGCTGTAGCATGCGGAACAAAAACGACGTTGATCTTTTCGACAGGCGCTTCCTCAAGGCAGGATCCGGCCTTACCTCGGGATACGGCTGGGGATCGAGGATGGCCTCGATGTAAAACGGCGAACCGCCGACGACGAAGATCGGAGTTTCTGTCGGGATGTTCCGTATGACTTCCAACGCTTTGCGTTGGAACTGTGCGACCGTGAACGTGATCCGTGGAGAGGCCAGGTCGAGCAGGAAGTGAGGCACGCCGTCCATCTCGCGTTTCGTCACCTTTGCCGTGCCGATGTCCATGCCGCGGTATACCTGCCGGGAATCCGCGGACAGGACGACACCGTCGAACCTTTTAGCGAGCGCAATGCCGAGGCCGGTCTTGCCCGAGGCGGTCGGACCGAGGATGACGATGA
>CAYGGS010000060.1:0-3392 GCA_964349545.1 uncultured Gammaproteobacteria bacterium | reverse complement strand
GGCTACACGAACCACTGCCCGAAGTGCCTCTGGAGCAGGCACGTCGACGTCAACCCGGGCGACCGCGGCGAGCCGTGCAGCGGCATGATGGAACCCGTCCGGATCGAGCAGGAGAAGAAGCGGCAGGCGGTCATCCAGCGGTGCCAGCTGTGCGGCGCCGAGCGCAAGAACGGGATCGTCAAGGAAGATGACCGCGACGCGGTGCTTGCCGTCGCGAAAGCATGGAGCGCGCGAGCGAGCCACGGTAGGTGAGCCGTCGCGAAAAGAGGGGATAAGAACGCATTGACGGTTTTTTTGTCGGGCGTACACTAGGGTCAGCACATTTCTCAATACCCGCACGATGGCGCGTCCGCGTCGTCGTGCCGTATTGGCGTTCGTTGAAAAAGCCACGTAAAGTCACGCTGCGCGTGACCACGTGGCGGAAGGAGGTGATCGGCAAGTCGCTTCTGCAGGCTGTCCATTGCTGGTGTTCAGCGCAGTCAACCGAGAGGAGTGCAACGGTGAGGAAGAGGAATGTCGTAACGAGCGTGCTCCTGCTTGCCATCGCGCTGCAGGTCAGCGTTGCGGTGGCGCAGGATGCGTCCCAGCCCATCCGTACGAGCTGGGGAAGGATCAAGGTACTGTACGGACCGTCGGTCGGCGCGCCGGCGGACTCGGCGTCGAGGATCGATGCGAACCGGACGTCGCAGCCGACGAACGCCCAGGACCGCAGGGTCGGTCCGTTCCCCGGCGGTGACTGGAGCTCGCGCGTCCTCTGGGAGGCGCGGCACGCGCTGAGCCAGCGGAACGACGGATCGTCGAGCAGCGTCGCGTACCGTCCGTGGCCGAACAACAGGCTGGTCATGCAGTACTACGGCGATTGGAACTACGCGGCGAGCGACCAGTACGCGCTCGGGAAGGTCATGGCCGAGTCCTGGAACCAGTACGGCAACCGCTGGCCGGGGTCCTGGTCCGGCAGCTACCACTACCAGGGCACGTGCACGTGGTTCGTGCGGGAAGTGCTGTACCGTGCGACATACTGGGCGGGCTACGGGTGGCACCTGACGACGCCCGGCTACCCCGGCTCCGTGTATTCATGGTGCGACGGAGCGCACATGACCCAGGACTACGGGTCGGCGAGGGGCGGCTGGGTCATCTCGAGCCCCGGTGTCCACATGGCGATCCTCGAAGCCCGCGCGTGGGACTTCGGCGGCTGGGGCTGGTGGGTCATCGACACGAACTGGGTCGGCGCTGAGCGGCTCGGCAAGCACTTCATGACGGATTCCCAGCTCAGGGCGGGCAACTACTGGGCATGGTGTCCGACGTGGGCGACGACGAACTGACGGCCTCCTTCACATCGGGCAGGGGATTTGGTACGGTTCATCGTATCGAATCTCCTGCCCATCCATATCTTTCATCGTAGTGATACAAATAATGCTATGAGCAAACCATCGGTCACCATTTCAATTCTTATTGCCGGTATCCTTGGTTTTGGAATATATTTCGTTACAAGCAGTTCGACGGATGTAAAGAACGAAAATATCAATTCATCCAAACCGAGCGAGCAGAAACTTGGCACGAACGGAATAACATTTACATCACCGATAGATTTAGAGTGGCTTGACGTTCCTTCAACTGAAGGAAATTATAAGAATTATCAAGTGAACTCGCGCATAGTGAGGAATTCGTCATCAATAATGGTATCCATACCATTGAAAGAATCGAGTCAGCACTACACGCTCGAGAACGAGCTCAAAGGAGTTACCGATACGTCAAAGATTCAACAAGCCGCGCTCGACGGACACGCCGGACAGAGGATAACGTACCGTAAGGACACGACAGCCCCGGGCGATGTTCCCTGGATCGGGACGATCACGATAGGGGAATACACATCGCCGTTTGTATCGTCGCCGGTGCGTCTCGAATATCACCAGGGCGACGGAGATGCCAGCCTCGATGCGGTATGGGAGCAGGTGCGGTCGAGTTTGAAGTGGTGATTCCATAGGGGCAGGCCCTTCAGCTCCGTTTCAGGATAATCGTACCCTGCGAGTGTTGCGACGCAGCCGTTTTTGCGGTACCCTGACGGTATCATTAACGACCTCACATGAAAAAGCCATCACGCAAGGACCTCATCTCGTACGGCGCCGTCGCGCTCATCATCATCGTCGCGGTCGTCGGCGGCATCATGACGCGCTCGAAGAGCACCGGTTCGTCATCGACGAACACCAACACGACCGTTCCGCCGGCCGTGCCGAAGAACCCGATCGCGTTGAAGGACGTGTGCGCTACCTGTACCGTGCTTGCCGGTGACGTTGAAGGAACGTTCGTCATCGATCCGGCGACCGGCACGTCGAGCCCCTCGATCGCGACGAGTGCCGACGCCTCGTTCGCGACGCTCCAGTCCCGCTCGCTCGCGCCGTCGGGAAGTTCCGAGATCGTGGTTTCCGACGACTACTCGAAAGCCTACCGCATCACGTTCCCGCTCGGCGAGCCGCAGCTCCTCCACACCGCCTCGGCCGGTGAAGCCATCAACTTCGTCGTCTGGTCGCCGGACGAGAAGACCGCGGTGTTCGGCATCGGCGCGGCTGCCACGGCAGACGCCGCCATGGCCGATACGCTCCCGACCGACGTGTACACGGTCGACCTCACCGCCGCACAGGCGACGAAGACGTTCTCCGCGTCATCGGTCTCCGGCACCGCGCTTCCGAACGCCGTACCGGTCGCCGTCACGAACGGGGGAGCGCGCACGGTCGTCGCCTCGGTCGACGGCAGCAACGAGGTGACGTTCTACTACTGGGACAAGGGCGCGAAGTTCCTGAAGGCGGTTCCCGTGTCGATGACCGTCGATTCGTACTTCGCCCAGACCGGCGGGACGAACGACCGGCTGCTGTGGGCCGAGACCGACGGCTTGCACGCGGCGCTCCTCAAGGATTTTACCGAAAAGACCTACGAATTAAAGACGTGGTCCGACTCGCCGTTCGGGATGCCAAGTCGTGACGGCACGAAGGTCATGTATCTCAAGGCGAACGACGCGGGCGACGCCGGTATTCCGATGCTCCTCGACCTGAACACGGGCGCCGAGACGGCGCTGACCACGGACACGGTGACCGATTCATACGGCCTCTCCGGCTCGTTCTGGACGCCGGACAGCACGTGGTTCGTGTTCGAGGATTTCACGGCCGCGACGCCCTTAAGCCGCTCCCTGAACGTGACGCTGAAGGACCAGAAGATCCGCGACATCTCCGACCCAGCGTTGCCCGTCGAGTCCCAGATGTACGCGTTCCTGAAGTAGGCATAACTACGATAATAAGCAGGTTTGGCTGTATGTCGTAAATCGTTCAGCCAGATTTGCTTTTTGTCCAATTTTTTGCTATAATAAACAAACATCAATATTGAAATAGATAGAATAATGT
>CAYGGS010000059.1:0-6446 GCA_964349545.1 uncultured Gammaproteobacteria bacterium | reverse complement strand
CCGCGCCGCCCTGCCGGGCCGCCGCCGGCTCGCGTCGTTCGTCCCGGGCGCCCTGGCGCTCTCGATACTCATCTGGACGGTTTTCGTGAGCGGCGTAGGTGTCGTCTACAGCCAGACCGTGCTCATCTCGCGGCATAAGGTCGTCTATGCGGTCGGGACCGCGTTCGGCGCGGCGCTCAACACCGCGCTCAACTTCCTGCTCATCCCGCGCTGGAGTCTGGACGGTGCCGCGGTCGCGACCGTCGCGACCGAGGTCGCGCTCCTCGTCTACTTCGCGGTGTACTGCAACCGCCGCATCGTCAATGTTCCGATCGAACGGAAGCTCGTTGCGCCGTTACTGCTCTCCCTCGCGCTCGTCCCGCTCTTCATCTGGGCGCGGTCTTGGCCCGTGCACTTCCTCGTCTCCGGCATCGCCATCGGCGCGTTCTATTTCGCCCTGCTGTTCGCGACGAGATCGGTCACCCGGCGCGATATCACCGACGTGATAACGGCGCTGAAATCGAAAGAACCGACACAACGCGTCGGATAGTGCTCCATCCGAAACAACGCTCTATGGATGACAACAACTACCAACAGGAAACGATAACAGCTTGCGACCTGTGCGGAAACGGCGGGACGAAGAACCTGGATCCGATCGGCAATGCACGAAAATGCCTGCGGTGCGGATTCATGTTCATCAGCCCCCGCCCGACGCAAGAGGAGATCTTCGAATTCTATTCGAAAAAATCGCAGTATGACAACTGGCTCTCCGAGATCGAACAACGGCGGCGGATGTGGGAGCGTCGGCTGAACATCATCCTGAAGTACCGGCGCGACGGAAGGCTTCTGGACATCGGCACGGGAATTGGGCAGTTCCTTGATTCCGCAAAGAAGAATTTCCAAGTTTATGGAACCGAACCGAGCGACGAAGGCAGGGAACTGGCGAAAAAACTATATAATCTGGACATCAGCAAAACGCCCAACACGACGGACAGATTTGATGTGATCACTCTGTTCCATGTACTGGAACACGTGCCGAGTCCGTCTGAGACGATAGCAGCGTGCCGCCAACTATTAGTACCCGGAGGATTACTCGTCATAGCGGTACCGAATTCGGCGCTCATCCGAAACAACTCCCACCCCTTCGGCGACATGGTCAGTCGAAGGAAGGGAATGCCATCGACGCGGTTCCCGAAGATCGCGTTGCAGCGTGGCGACGAGATCCATCTGAGCTATTTCACGTCCGGGACCTTGAAGCGGCTGCTCAAGAAAGGCGGTTTCCGTATTACGGCGAATTCCATCGATCCCTACAAGCCGGCCATGCTGAAAAGGGACCATCTCGAGTTCACCGCTGCAAAACTGATACAGAAAGTGCTCGGGATAAATCTCTACGACACGATCCTAATGATCGCGGAAAAAAAATGAGCATGCTGCACCAGACCGTTATTCCGAACGTATCCTAACTGCCGGACCCTATGCGCATCGCCATCGACGCCCGCTGCGTGAACGCGGAGCACCTCACCGGCATCGAACGGATGGTCGTCCGCATCCTCGAACACTGGCCTTCGGGCGGTCCTGAATGCGTCGCGTACGTCGAGCGACCGGTGAAGTGGTCGTTCCCGAACTGCACCGTCCGCATCCTCCGCGCGCCGCATCCAGCGTTGTGGTCACAGGTCGCGCTCCCACTGGCGCTGCGGCGCGACCGGATCGACACGTTCGTCTCACCGGTCACCTCGCTCCCGCTCCTCCTGCCGCCGCATATCACGAAAGCCGTCGTCGTCTATGACCTCGGCTACCTCGCGTACCCGCAGTTCTACAGCGCGACGGAGCGCCGCATCCTGAACGGCAGGGTGCGCCGTTCGATCCTCCGGAGCGACATCGTCATCGCCGATTCCCATTTCACGGCGCAGGACGTCATCGACCGGCTCCGCGTACCGGCGACACGTGTAAGACCGATCCAGCTCGCCATGGACCCACCGCTCGCCGAAACACCGCTTCCGAAAGGATTTGACACGACACGGCCATACCTCCTGACCGTCGGGACCGCTTACGGAAGGAAGAATCTCGGCATCGTCGTTCCGGCCCTCAAGACGCTCATCGAGAAGTACCATCTCGACATCGATGTCGTCATGACGGGCAAGAAGGGCTTCGCAGAACAATCCATCCTCGATGCAGCGCAGGCGCAAGGCGTCAGCGACCGCATCCATCACCTCGGCTTCGTCACCGATAACGAAAAGGCCGCACTCATGCGACACGCAGCGGCGTTCTTCTTCCCGTCGCTCTACGAAGGGTTTGGCATTCCCGTGCTCGAGGCGATGCAGTACGGCTGCCCGGTCGTCTGCTCAAATGCCTCGTCCCTGCCGGAGGTTGCCGGTGATGCCGCATTATTGTTCGACCCAAACGATCCAAACGCGGCTGCTGATGCGATCAGCCAGCTCTTGAATACGCCCACATTACGCGCGCAGTACATCGAGCGCGGGTATCGAAACGTTCAACGGTTCTCGTGGGAAAAAACGACGGACCAATTCGTCGCGGCACTCACAGAATAACGAGGCCATGAGCCCCGTCAAACTATCACGCTTACCTTCGCGTCAAACGGTCTTTTTTTTATCGTGCCGCTGACGGTCCCGGACCTGTTCGATCACGAGGAGCACCGTCGTAAGCGCCAGGAGATAGTAAGCGTACACCGCGAACCGCTCCGCGAGTTCTTCTTGCTGAAAGACTAATAAGATGGGACACGCAACAAGGCAGAGGAGAGCGCCTGCTGCGATGATCCTTGCGCTCCACCGGTTGACGATGAAGATGAAAAGCAGGGCGACGAACGCAACTGCCGTGAACCCTGACCTCCAAAACGCAAAGAGACAAAGTGCGACCAGCAGGGTGAACGAATACCGTTCCGATACAAAATACCTCCCTACGCGGAAGCCGGCTAACCTGAACCTGATATTCCTCCTGATGATGGTGATGATGAACGGATCCCGCTCGTCCAATCGAAGGGTCATGGCCCGTGCGATGCCATTAACGATCAGCGCGGACAGGAAGACGAGGAATACGACAATTGAAACCTGAAACGCGGCCGGAGCCTGCCCTTTTGAGAGCAGCAACGGATGCAGGAACAATAGCAGACCAACCAGCGTATAGAGGTACCGCGGCGCGATCCTCAAGACAAGGCACAGGACAACGATCAGGGCGATGGCAATGAGGTACATCATGGCCGTTTCATCGGATCTCTCCGGTTCAAGATCATCCTTCGGACGCCCCAAGCAGCGAAGTACAGCGCGATTAGACTGGCAGTCGCCAGGGAGATATACTGTCCTAAGCGGAATATCCTCTGCGGCGCGTACTCGATGACCAGCTCGATGTCCTGAGGCTCCATCCCTGCATCGATATACCAGATATTTGAATATACATTTACCTTATCGTGGTCAGCGACAAGCTTTCGATTCGTACCATCAATGGATAATGCATCGTTTTGTACGGTCGTACCGGAATGTGGTTCCGCTTGACCTGATCGGCTGGGACCTTCCGATGCAACGTAAGCGCGCCAATTGTCATTGTAGTTCTCGGTGAACACCAGAGGAACAGTGCCGCTGGCAGATCTCAGCAGGACCCGGTACTCCGTATTGTTGACTCTGCGATACTCGACTTGCGACACATGGAACGATGCCGGTTCACGTTCTTTAACGAAAGCGATGGTTTCGGGAAGGCCAACCTGACGCAACTCGAAATTATCAAAGTTGTTGATTGACATTTTATCGCTCCCCGGAACCGAGAAGTGGATCAATGCCCGTTCTGATTCGCCCTGTTCGTAGACGAATTCCTTGTGCTGCCAGGTACCCTTGTCCGCAACCGTGCTGACGCCATGGCAGTAGTCCTCATCGGTCAATTTGAGACAGACCGTCGGCAGTTCGCCCGCGATGTGCTGCACGTCGTACGAGAACACGTATTTCTGGTGCGGCATGATGTTTCCCACGACCCGCGTCTGGCACACACTTCGCTTCGTGGTATGGAATTGAAGGACGTGCTCCCGGCTACCGGAACGGTCGACGGAATACTGCGACTCGTCCGACGTGCAGTTGTACGTCGGTTCCGGCCACGCACCGTATTCGAACGATCCGCCGAACACCTGGTTCTGCAGGTTGATCGAATTTGAGAACGTCATCGTGTACCTGCCCTGGCGCAGGAACACCTTTCCGGAGTAGAACGGGTTCTTCTGCTGGAGCTGCCGCTCGCTGCCGTCGATCTTCTCCAGCTCGATCGTCATGGCGTCGTGGTCGACCTTCTTTATGGAGTAGAGCAAGCCCGGCGAGGTGGTATCCCGTCGTTTTTGATAGTACGCGAGCTGATACATCCCGTCCTCGGGAACGTTCATCTTAGCAAGCAGCTGATACTGGTTGTGCGAGACGTCCGCCCCTGAGTCCTCGGTGAACTCGAGAGGGACAATCAGTTGTTCCGCTCGTTCACGGTTACCGTCGTCATCGTTCAGATACGCCGACCGGTTCTGGCTGGTCAGAATGATGCCGTCCAGGATGTTCGTCTCGTTGCCGGCGACCCAGGTCAATCCTTCCGGTACGTACAGGTGCGGAAGGTACTGCGCATCGGACAGACGGAATGCGTCGTACGTATCGTTGGACTCGACCTTCGTGACACCCTTCAGCCGCTTCGTCAACGATACGTAATACTCCTTCGTCCAAAAACGTTCGTCCCGATATGCGCTCCGGTCGGCCTGCGTCGCGTTCGATGAGAAATCCTTCTTCAAATTGATGATGTTCCGGACATTATAGAGGCCGAGGAACCGTTCCGTGCAGTTCGTGATCCTATCGCAGTAGCCGAACTGCAGTGCCTTCGTCACGAGCGCCGACTTGTCGGAAGCCGAGCCGAGGTCCTCCTTCGCGACAAGGTTGACGAGGGGATTGATGCCGGAATAGAGAGGCGCTCCGTCGTTGTACCTCACGTAGAACCCGATGGGCAGCCACAGCACGCGGGAATCCTCTGTATCGTCGTTCAGGCGCTGTATGAGGGGGCTATACGCCTCTGACAGCGTGAACCGATGCAGCCGCGACTTGTACACGTTCAAGAGGTACGGCGACGCGTTCACGAGCACGAAAGCGATCAGGATGCCGAAAAACGTCCGCTCGTATCTCTTTCCCTGCCGAAGGTTCGCGTGCAGTACGTAGACCGCCAGCGCAAAGAGCCACACGGCGCTGAAGGTGATGAGGTAGTAGAAGTGGTTGATGTCCCGGAACAGGCCCGAGAGTGGTAACTTGTAGAATGCATCACCAAGCCAACCAAACGGTTCGGACCGGCCTTTTGTCAGTACCAGTCCGGTCATGAGCACGACGAAACCGATAAGGAACAGCTTATTGACAGCCGGAGCGATCCTCTTCCGGTAGATGCCGTAGACGATGAGAGGGATGCCGAACACCGCGATCTGGCAGACTGCCCATATGTCGTACAACCACTTGATATGGATCGACTGGAGATAATCCTTGACCGACCACGACACGAAGGGAAGGTACAGGAGGTCCATGATGCTGTTCTGTTGGAAACCAAAGTATGAATCTTGCATCAGTCCATGACTGAAAGAGGAGATCGCCTGTGTGCTGGACAGGTATATCAAAACCCATGGAGCGGAAAGGAGCAGATTGACGACTATGCACACAACGAGCAGTTTGCAGATGGATTTCCATGACCGATAGTGAAAAAGGGAAATGATAAACAGTACTATCGTATCAATCGCGTAGAATTGTGGCTGGCAAGAGGTCACATAAGCTATAATCGCTACGAAAAGTGCCGCAAAAAAGGTTGGTTTCTCGAGATACTGGAAATACCAATACACCAACAACGGAACACAGCAGATGCCCAACAGATAGCCTGTGTAGCCATGGTGCGTAATCAGGAACAGCTGCGAAGATGACATGTATACAATCCCTGATCCAACAGCTATCCAATGGGGTACTCGCATCTTCGTTATCAACAAGTACATCGAAAAGGCTGAAAAAGCGAACACGAGAATAAGAAAAAGTTTCGTGATCAGGCCGCTACTGACTTCGCAATTTAGGAGTAACCAATAAAATATCCGTACTACATTATAGTTGCCGGGCGGTACTTCGCTGCCGTTGCTCCACGACGATGTCAACGGTGTCTTATCGAAGCTGTCGAGCGAGGGCGGTACAGACCAATCGTACGAGATGCCGATGTCACTCGATCGAATGAGAAAACTGACAAAAAAAATTAACGAGACGCAAATAAAAAAAACCAGGGTCAGTAAGTTTTTGCGTTGGGAATTGATCTGGCTAATCGGTAACATTCTTCACAAACCATTCTATCGTTTTTCGAATTCCCGCCTCAAGGTTAATCGAGTGTTTCCAGCCGAGCGCATGTATCTTTTCGACATTCAATAGTTTTCTCGGCATACCGTCTGGTTTTGTTGAATCCCATACGATTTCGCCCTCATACCCTATGCC
>CAYGGS010000058.1:0-6550 GCA_964349545.1 uncultured Gammaproteobacteria bacterium | reverse complement strand
TCCTTGCGGGTGCGTGCGCCGGGTTCCTTATCTTCAACTGGCATCCCGCGCGCATCTTCCTCGGCGAGGGCGGCTCGTTGCTCGCCGGGTTCCTGCTCGGGTCGCTCGCGATCATCTCAGGCGGGAAGATCGCGACCGCACTGCTCATCATGGGAATCCCCATCCTCGACGTCGCATGGGTGATCGTCCGGCGCCTGTTCATCGAGCACCGGTCCCCGTTCCGGAGCGCTGACCGGAAGCACCTGCACTTCAGGCTGCTTGATGTGGGTTTTTCCCATCGCAGCGCCGTGCTGTTCCTCTATTTCCTGACGGCAGCGTTCGGCGCGACGGCCGTGCTGTTCCAAGGAGTGCAGAAGCTCATCGCGCTCGCGGTGCTCGTCGGCGTCATGGTGGCGCTGGGGATCGCGCTGGTGTTCGCGGTACGGAGGAGGCAGAGGGCCGGTGAACGGAGCATCCAATGAGAAGGGGATACCTGTACGCGCTCATCGCCGCAGTGATCGTCGGTGCGACGCTGTACGGGTTCATGGGCGACGAAGGCCGTGCGCAGCTCAGGAACGTGCTGCCGTTTCGGAAAGCAGCGGTGACCACGTCGTCCACGGTCCGTTTCGCGACCGTGACGGTACCGGTGGAGGTCATGCGGACATCAGCAGAGCATGCGAAAGGGCTTTCGGGTCGCGATTCCCTGCCCGCGGACCAGGGCATGCTGTTCGTGTTCGGCCGGAATGCGACGAGCGCGTTCTGGATGAAGGACATGAAGTTCCCGATCGACATCATCTGGATCCATGATGGTACCGTGATCGACATCGATTCGGACGTACCCGTGGCAACCGGCACGCCACCGCTCTATACGCCCGTGACGCCGGTCAACTACGTCCTTGAGGTCAATGCAGGGTTCGCAGCGGCCCACGGCATCGCCATAGGTTCGCCTGCCGACATCAGGGTTGATCCCGTTAGAGAATACTGAATAGTAAGTACGCACTGGACTGAAGAGAAGGGTAATTCTCAGCGTGTTCTCTAACGGGATTGACGAAACCGTAACGAACTGATAGACTCTAACCCACGTAGCACTAACGAACCACTATGTTTGCAGTGATCGAATTCGGCGGGAAGCAGTACCTCGTCACCGAAGGACAGCGTATCACCACGGAAAAGACCGGTAAGAAGCCGGGTTCGTCGATTGTGCTCGACAAGGTCATGCTCACGACCGACGGCAAGAAAACCTCGATCGGCCAGCCCTACGTCAAGGGTGCGACCGTGACCGCGACGGTCGAACGCGAATACCGTGACGACAAGGTCACCGTCCTGAAGTATAAGCCGAAGGTGCGCTATCGGAAAAAGTACGGCCACCGCCAGTCGGTCGCCGACCTGAAGATCACCGCGATCAAGGCGTAGGGGATTGACAAAACAGCACGCATGAGCTATCATGCCGTGTTTGTCGTTCTTTGAGATTCTGCGGCAGCAATGAGCACGGGAAGAACAATTGACGTGTGACAATTGACCAGTGACCAGAGCTTCGTATAAATAGGCAGTTGTTAAAAGTCACAAGTCACATGTCACTAGTTTCCAGCACGTTTTCATTGTTGCCGCAGCTCAGGCAACATCCATACTAGACTCTCTGGAAATTCCAGAGATGTCGTAGTATGGATGGCCTCCGCAACAAGGGAGGTAGCCATGAACTCGAGCACTAGCACTGCCGTTGACCGTGAGCTCCAGGTCGGAGCTTCGGGACGGTGTTTTCCCGAGGAGCGGTGGAGGGAAGCCATCCTCTACTTCCTCTTCGGGCTCTGGTCCGGGGACGTCGCAGTGACGATGCGGCCGAAGATCTCCTTTGGCGGCATCACCCTGCGTCTCGTTCCCGATCCGCATGCGCTCAATCCCGATATTCGCGTGTACTGCGCGTATGGGATCGGGTCCGACATGTGGTCCCCTCAGGAGGGCGCTTTCCACACCAAGCGGGAAGCGCGCTTATCTGTCGGGAACGACCAGGATCGCGTGGAGGTCGCACTTGTCCGGTTCGTGAAGGACGACCGGATCAAGGCGCTGACCATCCATACGGGCGGCGGTGGCATCCAGCTCTGGAAGACCTCCAGGCGGGGTGAGTATCGTTGCATGTCTGTTGCCATCCCTGAGACGTGGGAAGGTTACGGACACACACCTCGCTCGTAGGTTCTCGCACACGGTGTCCCGGACAGCCGCCGAATCGTAAAGTGCTGTCCAAAACCCGCCCTGGCCTCGTGTCTGGGCGGTTTCGATTTGTGTGTCACCCTGAAGCATGCCCCGTCGAATGACGGGATTTTTTCAGTGTCTCAATTCGAATTGAGATGCCGAAACAACCCCGGCCTTCGCCGGGGCAAGGTCCGGCATGACACTATACCTTTTGCCGCCCGCGCAGGGCGTTCGCGACCGTGACCTCGTCCGCGTACTCGAGCGTCGCACCCATCGGGAGCCCCTTCCCGAGCCTGGTGACGTTGACGTTGAGCGGCGCGAGGAGCTTCTTGAGGTGCAGCGCTGTGGTCTCGCCTTCCATGTCGGGGTTCGTCGCGATGACGACCTCTTTGACGCGGTCCTTTTTGATCCGCGCGACGAGCGAGTCGATGTTGAGCTTGTCGGGAGTTATTCCATCGAGCGGATTGAGCACGCCGCCGAGCACGTGGTACCTGCCTTTGAATTCGCCGCTCTGTTCGATGACGGCGACGTCCGGCGTTTCCGCGACGACGCAGATGACCGACGGGTCGCGCGGTTGGTCACGGTCGAACCGGCAGGGCGACTGTTCGTCGATCATGCCGCAGACCTTGCACCGGACGACCGCGCCCGGGAGCGCGCCGATCATGCTGGCGAGGCGTTCCAGCTCTTCCGGCGATCGACGTAGCAGAAAGAACGCGTATCGTTGCGCGCTCTTTTCGCCGACGCCGGGGAGCCTGCGGAGCTCTTCGACCAGCGCCTGGAGGGGTTTTGGAAGACCCGTGACGCTCATGACATGCCGGGGAGGTTGAAGCCCGGTTCGCTCCGCATCATCTTCGCCATTTCCATCTGCGATTTCTTTACGGCGTCGTTCACCGCTTCGGCCAGGTGCTTCTGGAGCTCCTCGCGCTTTTCGGTGCGGAGCGAGTCGGGGTCGATCTCGATGCCGAGCACCTGCTGGTTGCCGTCCATGACGACCTGGACCTTGTTGCCGTTCGCGGACGCGTGTACGGTGATCTCCTTGAGCTTCCCCTGGATGCCTTTTGCCTTATCGCGAAGGTCCTTATATTGCTTCAATTTGCTGAACATAGGAGTGTGAATTATCTAGTAAGAGGTATGTGTCCCGACGTCACGACCCCGATGGGTGTCGGGAGTCGGGATCCCGATACCGACCTTGTCGGTCATCGGAATTTGAGCTTTTCGAACATATGGGTGAATACACTATTGATACGTCATCGGTCAGTATAGCATGGCCAGAATCGACACGGGAGCCCTTGACGGCGCATACCGCACGGCCTAGGGTAGGTACGACGTTGTTCGTATCCATTGGTCGTCGTTACGGCCGTTTCCGGAAGGGAGTGCGTGGATCATGGACCTTGTACAAAGGCTGAGGACGCTGACTGCATGGAAGGGCGAACCGTTCGTCTGTATCAAGGCCGTGCGCATGACCGCTCGGGCGAGCCATCGGGTGACGGGGGACGATGACTACGACTGGCCGCTGCTCGAGGTGATGCTCGAGGAACTGTTGTTCCGTTTCACGGGGTTCGATGAGCTGGACCGGATGCGGATCGTCAGTGACATCAGCAGGGTCGTCATGAACGACCTGCGTCGGGGCGGGGCGCCGGTCGGGACCGAGCTCGAGGTCGAGCTGTTCCTGCTCGGACCGACCGAGGTCGTCGTTGGCGTGTCCCATGCGCACGTGCCGGAGTCCCCGGACGTTGAGCAGGAGGACGGGACCGCCGTGCAGGTCGGGTATGGCGACGGTCTGTACTGCCTCATGCGATTCATGGACGGCGCACAGGGCTGACCATGCGGAGAGGGAGGGATGTTCGAACAGAGGGGCTCGTCCGTACGGATGGCCCCTCGCTGTATTTCGGTTTGACGGTCCGCTAGAACGGCGCCGAGGAGGTATCCTGGAAGTGCCTGTCGAGGTTGCGGAAGGTGGTCTTCGTCTCGTCGAAGTAGGTTTGGACCTGGCCTACGGGGCCGTTCCTGTGTTTCGCGATGATGATGTCGGCGATGTGCTTGCGGTTCGTTTCGGGACGGTACAGCTCTTCGCGGTAGATGAAGAGCACGACGTCGGCGTCCTGTTCGATCGAGCCCGACTCGCGAAGGTCGGAGAGCTTCGGGATCGGTGGCGAGCGCATTTCCGTGGCGCGAGACAGCTGCGAGAGCGCGAGGACGGGGATGTTGAGCTCCTTTGCGAGGCCCTTCAGCCCTCTCGTGATCTCGGCGACCTGAAGCACGCGGTTCTCGGCATCCGCGCGGCCTTCCATGAGCTGGAGGTAGTCGACGATGATAAGACCGAGGCCGTGTTCGGCCTGGAGCCGTCGTGCCTTCGTGCGCATCTCGAGCACGGTCGAGATCGCGGAGTCGTCGATGAAGAGCGGCGCCTCGGATAGCACGCCCATGGCGTGGCCGATGCGGCTGAAGTCCTCGTCCTCGGAGAGCTTGCCGGTCCGCATCTTCCAGAGGTCGACCTGCGCCTCGGCGACGAGGAGCCGGTCGACGAGCTGCTCCTTCGACATTTCGAGCGAGAACAGGCCGACGGACACCTTCTCCTTCACGGCGATGTTGCGCGCCATGTCGAGCGCGAGCGAGGTCTTTCCCACGGACGGCCGCGCTGCGAGGATGACGAGGTCTCCTTTTTGGAGCCCGCCGAGTATGTTGTCGAGGTCCTTCAGGCCCGTCGCGAGGCCGCGGAGCTTCCCGGATTCGCGATGGAGCTCGTCGATGCGGTCGAACGCCTCGGTCAGGACCGACTTCAGCGGGATGAACTGCTGGCGGAGGTACTTCTGCGACACGCTGAAGACCGACTGCTCGGCTTTGTCGAGGACCGCCTCGACGTCCTCGGTCTCCTGGTAGCCGAGGTCCATGAGCTCCGATGCGGCGTGGAGGAGCCGGCGGAGCGTCGCCTTGTGCTGGACGATGCGGGCATAGCTGACGATGTGCGACGAGCTCGGGACGGCGTTCGTGAGCGAGGCGAGGTAGGTTCGTCCGCCGATCGTGTCGAGCTTTCCCTCCGCCTTCAGGACGTTCGTGAGGGAGATGACGTCGATGGGCTCGCGCTTCTCGTAGAGCTCGAGGACCGCCTCGTAGATGATCCGGTGGGCATCCTTGTAGAAGTCGTCGGGACGGATGATGTCCGCGACCTTAATGATCGCTTCCTTGTCGATGAGGAGCGATCCGAGGACCGACTGTTCGGCCTCGATGTTCTGCGGCGGGATTTTGCCTAATTTTTCGTCCGGCATGGCGTGGATATTGTACGGGTATGGGTGTCGGGAGGCAAGGGTGATATGCGCACAGGTTGTCAACAGGAGGACTCCTGACACATGACGGAATGACACATGACAGGTCGCTATCGTCAGGCGTCATGCGTCAGGTGTGGAATAAGACCATCCTGATTGCGAATGCCATACCATTCTAGTATACTTGCCACTATGCAATCTCAGCTCCTGCCGTCCGAGTACGTGGTCATCGACGTCGAGACCACCGGCTTCAAGCCGGAGGAAGGCCACGTCGTGGTCGAGGTCGCCGCACAGAAGATCAAGGGCAGCACGGTCATTGACCAGTACCAGTCGCTCGTGAAGGCCGATCGGCCTATGCCGCCGGAGAGTACGAAGGTCTCCGGCATCGACGACGCGCTGCTCCTGCGCGAGGGCAAGACGGAGATCACGGTCTTCCCGAAATTGCGTGAGTTCATCGGAACGTCCGTGCTCATCGGCCACAACGTGCCGTTCGACATCGTTTTTTTAAATTGCCATTGTCGCAAGCTCAACCTCCCGCTCCTCACGAACCAGACGCTCGACACGCTCGAGCTCTCCCGACGGTACCTCATCATCCCGAGCTATTCGTTGGAATCCGTAGCGCGCTACCTGAAGGTCCCGCAGCCGACCGCGCACCGAGCCATGGCGGACGTCGACACGACGCGCCAGGTGTTCCTGAAGCTGGTCGAACGCGCGCAGAAGCTCGGGCGGTAAGTAACACTTAACAGTTGACATTTGACGCTTGACCAGAGACACTGGTAATTGTTCATCTGCTTGATGGTCAAAGAAAATTTGTTCTTCGCACACGGGTCCCTAATCCCGAAGTTCCGATGCGCTTAGCGATCGGAATTCGGGACCCCGATTCCCCGAAGTCCTAGAGGATTCGGGGACATCGGGCTCAATGGTAGAGCATCATGTCGCACTACGTGTATATCATCCAAAGCAGTGCAACGGGACGGTATTACATCGGCGAGACCACAGATGTTGATCGACGACTCGCAGAACATAATTCTGGAAAGAGCCGATCAACAAAACCTTACTGCCCTTGGAAATTAGTGCACGTCGAAAAGTTCGATAGTTGTGCAGCAGCTCGGAAGAGGGAA
>CAYGGS010000057.1:0-6554 GCA_964349545.1 uncultured Gammaproteobacteria bacterium | reverse complement strand
TGCAGCGACATATTCCTGGATCGGCAACAGTTACTACCAATCCGGTATGCAACCTCTCTCAACCTTTAAGGAACGGCTCGACGTGTTGCGCAGGAAACATATGACCGCGGCGACCATGGCCGCACGGATCCGGCGGGACGAACGGGCGCTGACGCGATCGAAACGTACGATCCTCCGCTCGCTGCCGCACGCCGGAAAGCTCCGGCGAATGAGCGATGGCGTCGCCCGCTGCATCTGGTGGCAGGACCAGCGGAAGATGCTGATCTTCCGGTACGTCGGGACGATCGACCGTCTCGCGCGTGAGTTCGAGCGCCGCGCTCGCCTTAGACCACGCACCTACGACTTCGCGTACTACTGGGAAGTGACGACCCACCCGACAAAGATGCTTCTTAATGAGCTCGCGCAACGAAACCGATGGTTCGCGACGAGACTACAGGGTAAGGGTGGCGAAGACCTCTCGGGAACACGGGCGCGAAAGGTCGTAGAAATGTTCTGGGATGCGCCGCGTCCGACCGCACAACATGAACTGCGCGGTATTCCGACCTATGTAGCTTCGCGTCCGATCCGTGGAACCGTATACGTCATCCGGCACCACGCCGACCTTGCCCGATTTCCGAAAGGCCGCATCCTGGTCGCGGCGATGACGGCGCCGGAGTACGTCGTCGCCATGCGGAAAGCCAGCGCGATCGTCACGGATACCGGAGGCATCACGAGCCATGCGGCCATCGTCTCGCGCGAGCTTAAAAAACCGTGTATCGTTGGTACTATGCATGCGACGGCAGTGTTGAAAACAGGTGATCATATCGAGATCGACACCGCACGCGGTATTGTAAAGAAAGTATCAACGTGAAACCAATCGAATACACCATCGTCGCTCACGACGTCAACTCACCGCTCATCCGGAACGAGCTCTGGGCGCGGTTCCCCGTGCTCTGGAGATCGTTGTTCGGCCTACCGGTCGCGCGCGTCGCGGTCTGGTCGAGGGACGACATGATCGCGTACTGCCTGAACGACGCATCGTGGATCGCGCCGAAGAAACTGTTCATCCGGCGGATCGAGCGAGACCCCGAATACCTCCATCATATCATCCGCCTCGCAAACCGCTGGGGCGAGAAAATGAACATGGTGACCTCGTTGGCTACTACCGCGCAGTTCCGGGAATGGCCGACCGTCGAACTCAAGCGATTCTTTGATGAGTTCGTCAGACTCCAGCAACGGGAGTATGCGGTCGGTGTACTACTGCCGCTCCTTGATTTCATCGGTGAATCCTACATCGAAAGCTCGATCCGGGCGTTCCTCGCGAGCCGACTCCCGCCGAAACAGGCGGCTGACGCGTTCTCCGTGTTCACCGCGCCGGTGTATGGCTCGTTCGCGCTCGAGCAGGAAAACAAGCTTCTCCACATCGCACAACGAATGTACAAATCACCTACAGTTAAGAAAATGCTCCGATCATCGTCCCCGACCGGAGCGCTCCGACGCCTCCGATCGGACCACCAACAGCTTGCCGCGCTCATAGAACGACACGCGAAACACTTCGGCTGGGTGTACTACGTCTACGCGGGACCGGCGTACGGACCGAAGGAATTCATCGGCTTCATCCAGGACTGGCTGCGGCGCGGGATCGATCCCGCCCGTGAATTGAACCGGCGCACCGCGGAACGCGCTGCGCTGCGACGTCGCCGGAACGCACTGCTCAAGCGTCTCAAACCGGACCGTTTGCGCCGCGCGCTGCTGAAACTGACCCCAGTGTTCGTCTGGGCGAAACCGCGCCGGAAGGACTACCAGTCGAAAACGTACTGGCACATGGAGTTCTTTTACCGCGAGGTAGCGCGCCGCTACGGGTACACCCTGCAGCAGGTCCGGTCCGCGTCCGTACAGCAAGTCCGCTCGCTGCTGGACGGCCAGCGAATCGCCCCGTCGACGTTCGACCGCCAGCGGCGTGAACACGTAGCTTACAACGACGATCGCGGCGTCCATATCCTCACCGGAGCGTCTGCGGCACGGTTTGCGCGTTCATCCTTCCATGAGGAAACGCATACAACGTCCTCAATGGGAACGCTCACTGGTACCGTCTCCTTCCAAGGAACTGCGTCCGGAACGGTTCGCATCATTAACACGCCCGATGATATGAAGAAGATGCGGCGTGGCGATATCCTCGTCTCGTTCGCGACGACGCCGAGTATCGTGCCGGCTATGAAGAAAGCGGCAGCGATCATTACGGATGAAGGCGGACTCACCTGCCATGCGGCGATCGTCAGCCGCGAGCTCAAGATACCTTGCGTCGTCGGAACGAAGCATGCCACCCGCGTGTTCAAGGACGGCGACCGCGTCGAGGTTGACGCAAATACCGGAACTGTTAGGCTACTACGCAACTGATCACTAATTACCACGACCATGAGAAAGCATCCCGAGATGACGCCCGAACACGTCGAAAATGAGCCAAAGATAACATCTTCGGAAGTCCTGCATCTGAACCGACATAACGAAAAGGGTGACAAAGCAAAGGGCGAAGATCCGGAAGCACTGAGCGCGACCGGCATCGCTAACGCCTTCAAACGCGGACGGGAACGCGACGATGTGAGCGAAAATGCGATCGCGTTCGGCAGCGAAGTCGGTCCGAAGGGTAACGAACGCGCGCTGCATACGGCGCTCATGGACCTTGCCGGCGCACTCGACATCGAGGGCGTCACCGGAGAGGAGCCACTCCAGGAACTCCAACAGAAGATCAACGAGCACGATGGACGGACCATTGGTTCACGCGGTACGATCGACAAACGACTCGGGTTCACCCTGAACGACCAGGAGTACCGGAAGGGCGTCCTCGACGCGATGAAGGAAGGGAAGATGCTCCAGTACATCATCCAGGAAAGCGATGCGATGGTTCTTCGCAAGAACGACCTCGAGGACTACTCGTACACGCGGAGCTCGGGAAAGGTCGCCGAGGTCGTCAAGAAGTATGTCGATGCTTCGGCACGCTGGGACGAGCTGGCGAACGATCCCGAGAAGGACTACGGGAAGGTCCTCGAGCGCTTCATTGGCAGCCATGCCGGCATCGTCGATACGTTCCTCCTCCGCCTCATTGAAAAGTTGAGGGGCCCGGAAGAACGCGACCGCCTCGTCAAGGCGCTGGACGGCGGTGTCGGATTCAAGCCCGGCGAAGGGTTCGAGATCCATATCGATACGCTCAAAGGACAGAACGCGCCGCGGATCCGTGTGCAATTCGAACGGAAAGGAAAGGACGGCGAATCGGTCGCCTACTCCCTCGACGAAGAGGTTCCCGTCGAAGTGCTCGACGAGCTCATCGCGGACAAGAACTCGCTCGACGAGAAGATCGAGGCGAGCACGCCTGTAGAATCGGGTACGTAGAGAATCTCAAAACATAAGACAAGACCGGCGTGCGCATCGCTATGCAACATGCCGGTCCTTGCGCCGTGTGGCGCCCTTCAGAACGAGCGTGTGCCCCTCCCTTCGGTCTAGCCGACCGTCGGGGGCGGGACGACCTCGATGCTGACGAGCGTGATCTCGTGCTCGTCAACCTCGTACGTGAACTCGATGCCCGCAGCTTCCGGCAGGAACGCCTGCGAGGCATTGCCCGTCGCCAGCTCGAGCACCGGCGTGTGGGAGATGACCAGGATCTCGTCCCCGTCGCCCTCGAAGTGGCCGAGCTCGTAGTGCTCGTGGTAGATCTCGCGGAGCATCTGCTCCACGGTCATCCTCCACGCGACGTGGTACCCGTACCCCTCCGGGTACACCGCGAGCAGGTCACCGACGGTGGCCTTGGACATGGACTCCCGAAGCGCCATCATCGTCGCGATGAGGTTGGTGGTCGCGAGCGACGGCATCAGGCCCTCGAAGTCGAGGCTCGCGCAGACCTTGATGTTGAGGTCCGGCACGTCCTCGGCGCCGCCCAGCAAAAGCGCAGCGCTCTGGGCCGTGCGGAGCTTCGGCGAGACCAGCGCGATCCGGAAGTGGACACCCTTGAGTCCTTCGCCGATCGCGTACATCTGCTTCTCGCCGAGCTCGCTCAGCGCGTCGACCGGCTTACCGTCGGGAGTGCTGGGCTTCTTGGCTCCGTGACGATAGGCTTTCACCTTCATGCTCTTCTTCGCCATGAACTTCTCCTCTACGTACGGCGAGTGGTACTGCGTTGTGCGGCTCTGTTTCAAGCCGCTGTTTTTCGATGAATGCCGAAACGAGCTCCTTTCGTTTCCGCGGGCATCCATTGTCGCGAAAACAGGACAGCATATCATGCCTGTCGATACTTGTCAATACCTTGACAAAAGGGCGATATTGCGATAAATTGCTTTTAGAGCAATACACATTCACTTTCAGACAATATGCTCGATCAGCTCCTGAATTCGAAGACGCGCGTGAAGGTCCTCTCGCTGTTCTTTCGTGACGAGCGCAGGGATTACTACTCGCAGGAGGTCATCGACGCGACCAGCGCCGACCCGGCGAACGTACACCGCGAGCTCACGAAACTGACGACGCTCGGCGTCCTGTCGGTCACCAGAAAGGGCGTACGCAAGTTCTACCGTTTGAACGTCGGCTCCCCTTTCCATAAGGGTCTCAAGGGGCTTATCACGGCATCGGGAGCGAAGCGGGCGACGACACCGGAAGGATGGAAGCATCTGGATGACGGCGATCCATGGATGCTCGCCGAGGACATCCCCGATATCGACCTGTTCTTCTCGCAGATATTCCTCTCGTGCTTCCCCAATGAATTCTCGGCGTTTACCGGACGGGCGTATTCGAAGGTCCTGACCGTATATCGCGGCTACCATCTCTGGTTCTTCTACGGCGATAGGGATTCGGACGAGGTCGGCGAACACATCGTCCGGCGCATGCTCAAGGAGCCGACATACGCGGAAGAGGTCAATCGGGAGATCATCGCCGAAGCCGGCAAGCTCGAACGGTTCGCGGCGTCGCTCCCGGAGGAGGGTCTCTCCCGACTCTCGAACGACCAGCTCTGGCGGCTCTACCGAAAACATGACGACATCCACACGGGCTACTACCGGTGGGGATGGATCCCGGTCGCAGCGGACATGTTCCACAACAACCTGACGAACGCCCTTATGGGCGAGCTCAAGAAGATGAAAGTGCCGGCATCGAGGCTCAATGAGTACTTCGCGACGCTCACACAACCGACCAGCCGCTCCCCGATCCAGCAGGAACGCGAGGAGTTCCTTGAAATTGCGCTTGCCGTCCAGAAGGATCCCCTGCAGCGGAAACTGTTCAAGGAACTGTATGCGGTCTTCGAGGAACAGGACGTCAGCGGGATGACGCTCGCACCGCACACCCCGCAGTACGAACGGCTGCTCGAGAAACGCGCGCGTTCGATCCGGTCGAAGATCCGACCCGCCATCCTTAGACGCATCGAACGCCACTACGAGCGGTATTCCTACGTGAAGCACATGTGGATCGGCAAGGAAGGCGTCTATACGTTCGACTACTATTTGAAGGAGCTCGTGAAGCTGATCGGAAGGAATTCGGACATCGCTGGCATGCTGGACGAGATCGCACACGAACGCGCCGGAACGCTCCGGAAGAAGAGGGCGCTCATGAGGACGTTGCGTATCGCACCGCGGGCGCAAACGCTGTTCAACGCGTTCGGCGATTTCATGGTGACGAAGATCGTCCGCCGGTTCGCGCAGATCTACGCCATCTACCGGATGCAGCCCGTGCTCGAGGAGATCGCCCGCCGCCTCAAGCTCGACCTCAAACAGGTCAGGTTCATGCTGGTAAGCGAGATCGAACAGGCGCTTACCACCGGCCTGGTCGACCGCGCGACGCTCACGCAACGGGGGGACTTTTGCGTCTATTACGTCGAACGAGGGCGTGAGGCCGTATACACAGGAGCGCAGGCCGAACGTCTCGCGGCGCTTGTACAGCCTAAGGAGATCGGTCCGGTCGATACGCTCACCGGTCAGATCGGGTGCATGGGCAAGGCACAAGGCATCGTTCGCATCATTAGCAGGCCTTCGGACATGGTGAAGATGGAGGAAGGCGACGTGCTCGTCTCGATCGCGACCGATCCGGACATCGTCCCGGCGATGAAGAAGGCGGCGGCGATCGTCACGGAGCAGGGCGGTGTGACGAGCCATGCGGCCATCGTCTCACGCGAGCTCGGCATCCCGTGCGTCATCGGTACGAAGATCGCGACGAAGGTACTGAAGGACGGCGACGTCGTCGAGGTCGACGCAAATCGAGGGTTGGTGAAGAAGTTGCGATGAAATTCGATCCTTCACAATACGATTTCCTCTGGAAGGTCGAACATATGTCATTCCCCTTCCATTCGATGTGGTTGACCAAAGAGGTAAAGGAACGGGACTTCATCGCTACCTGCCAACAGGATGCGTGGAAGGTCTACATCAACAAAGAGGAACGGCGACGACTCGGTGTTGTCGGATACCGCTTATTGAGGTCTTCGTTGCCGGCGTTCATCCGAGACGCCCGCAGACTTTCAACCCAAGGCGACAAGTTGCTACGACGATTAGAGCACGTCAAAATCAAGGAGCTCGACGACCGACAGCTCCGACA
Organism: uncultured Gammaproteobacteria bacterium; assembly: GCA_964349545.1. Taxonomy (GTDB): domain Bacteria; phylum Patescibacteriota; class Patescibacteriia; order SBBC01; family SBBC01; genus CAINXF01. The sequence continues at coordinate 14 of CAYGGS010000057.1, read as the reverse complement.
CCACTTCCTTCAAC
>CAYGGS010000056.1:0-6626 GCA_964349545.1 uncultured Gammaproteobacteria bacterium | reverse complement strand
CGTCCTGCCCGCAGGGCATCTCGGACCCCGAACGGTGCGGCCATTAGCCCTATGAGCTGCGGTCGCTCACCAAACAATACGCGTCTCCTACAATTTGTCGCGTATACCATCGCCGTAGTCGTCCTCATGACGGTACACCAATCCGGTTCCGCACAGACGCCGGTCAGTCTCACGGCGTGCCGGACCATCACGGCAAGCGGAAGCTACGTCGTCGCATCGAACATCTTCTCGTCCACCCCGGCTGACGGGGCCTGCTTCGTCATCAAAGCCAACAACGTCACGCTCGACGGCAACGGGAAGCGCCTCACGATCACGAACGGCTACGCCGTCGACATCCAGGACATCGGTGAAACGGCACGCAACTGGCATGACATCACCGTAAAGGACCTGCAGTCCAACAAGGGCGTCCGCACGTTCGGCAACGGCATCGCGCGCGTGACCCTCGACGGTCTGACCGTCGCGGGCATCGACGTCATCGGGAGCGACGACGTCACGGTGTCGAACAACACCGTCGGCGATGACGGCATCCAGATCAACAACGGCGACCGGACGGGATGGAAGCCGCTTCGGCCGACGGTGTCCCGGAACACGATCACCGGAAGCGCGGTCAACAGCGCGGCGCTCTTCGAGATCGTCGGAGGGAAGGATCACCCCTGCCCGAGGATCGACGCGACCGTCGACCACAACGTCATCACCAGCAACCGCGACACGCCCGAAGGCGAACCAGGCGCGGCGGTGCGCGTCCGCTGCGCGACGCATACGACGTTCACCAACAACACCGTCCGTTCGACGGGCACCGCGCGCGGACTCTACCTCCGCGACGAATCGGACGATGGCACGTACCGCAACAACGTCTTCTGGTCGCACTCCCTGCCTGCGCTGCATATCGGCTCAGGGAACGTCGATAAGACGTTCCCGTCACGGAACGTCTTCGAAACGAACACGTTCCAATCGGACGCTTCGCATGCGGCGTATCTCCTCGGGCTCGGTAGCGGCAATCGTTTCACCGATGTGGTCTTTTGGTCGATGGGCGAGGACTTCCTCGGATGGTACGGCGGCAACGGCGGCAACACGTTCGACCATGTGACGTTCTATGCCGCCGGATCGTCGACCCGGAGCCTCATGCTCGGAAGGGACGCGAACAACCCCGCACCGCCCGCTGATGCGTTCACGAACAACATCTTCTCGTACCAGAGCACGGTTCCCATCTTCAACTACGATGGATGGACGAAGAGCCAATGGTCGGGCGATCACAACGTCTACCATAATCGCTCCGGAAGCGTCTCGTTCGGGTCGCTTGGTTCATCGTTGGCCGCATGGCGCGCGACCCCTCCCGCAAGCGACGCACGCTCGATGGAGGCGGATCCCCTGCTGAACGACGCTGCCAGCGGCGACTTCACGCTGAAGACGGGCTCGCCTGCCCGTAGCGCGGGATCGAACGACACGGACATCGGTTCACAAACGTTCGCGACCGGCGCGCCATGGTGCTCCGAACAGTGGACCTGCGGCAACTGGTCCTCATGCTATGCCGGCCAGCAGACACGGACCTGCATCGACCAGCACGCATGCGGCACCACCGTGCTGCGGCCGGCGCAATCCCAAACCTGCATCATGACCGATACCTCTGCACCGGCGGCCATCGGCGACCTCATCGCGCGGTAGCCGGACCACGACGAAGAGCGGGACGCCTGGCTTCAGGCATCCCGCAGATCGAACATCCTCCTGACCGGCCTCCGGACTACCCTGGCTGGCCCTCGCCGACACCCGGCAGCTGCTTCGGCCTGGCCACGCGGCTGACGAGCCCACCGGCCCGCCCGATCCGCGACATGTGGTCGCGGTCCTTGCTGACCGCCACGCCGCCCCTCCTGCCCGCGGCCCGGGCTTCGTCGGCCGTGAACTCATGCGCCGTACCCTTCTCATGTGCGGCCTTCCCGCCCTTCCGCGCGATCTCGCGCTGCCGCTCCGGATCCATCACAGCAAACCCGCACTTCCGCTTCGTGGCCATGGTTCCCTCCTGCCCTGCTGCCGATGCACTGCGTGGATGGCAACAACGACCATACCTAACACCGCCCGACGTACTGTGTCAAGGCGTATTGCTGGTTATCGGAACGATGCGCCCGACACCGGCGAACCGAGTGCCGGACAGTACACGGTCACCAGATTGAAGTCGGACAACGCGATGTCGCCGGGGATCGTCATATCGACGGTCGCGTGATCATAGGTCTTCAAGGATACGTCTTCAAGAACAGCAACGAGTTTATCGCCGTTCTGCAGACGAAGATCGACCTTTAGGCCTTCGCCGTGGAACGTGAAATCGCTCAATCTCACAGTACGTGCGTCAACGATGGTCACCGAACCGCTGATGTCCCAGCGGGGATATCCCTGGAACGTCGCGGTGCTTCCGACGGTCGGGCTGGCGAACTGGTCGCCGCGCTGCAGCTGGCAACCTGCGCCGACGAGCGTCACCGCTGCTGCCATGCATACGACGATGACATGGATGCTACGTACCATTGGCGATGATGACGACCTTCCGTCCGGTCGACGAGCCGTTGCCCGGCTTCGTACGGTCCGCGTTCGGCACCCAGTCATGCATGGCGTTCATGACAATCGACTCTTCGTAGACGTAATCCGCGCCCTTGCGCGTTCCGGGATCGTTCGTGATGAACTTCCCGTCGTCCGTATAGCCCTTGATCACGAGGTTATGGTACACCGGGCCGGGACTTCGGAAGTTCGGATTGCCGAGCGCGCGTCCGTCGGTCGGCACGATGACGGGTTTTCCCGACGCCACGGCGCGCTTGATCGTCGCGACGGTCGGGTCCTCGACGAGGTCGTAGGTCAGGCCGTACATGCCGGTAAGGATCGTCGCGGTCTCGGCCGCGGTCGTGTCGTAGTAGAACCCGAGGTTGTCGATCTCCCATGTCTTGATCTCCTGGAGGGCCGCTTCCGCATCGGCCTTGTCCTTGATGCCGAGGTTCTTCCAGTACCTCCCGACCATCAGGACCGCCGCCTCCTCGCAAAACTCGTCGTGGTCCTGGTCCCAGTTCGCATCCGGAGCCTGCGAGGTGAACGCGATGTCCAGGTTGTACTCCTTCGGCAGCGGCGGTACGGCGCTGTTCGTATTGACGTTGCTGTTTACGTTCTCATTTCCGGTGCTGTTGACATTGGTATTCTTGACCGCAACGTCATGGTTGACCGCGACAGGTATGTCCTCCTCCGTCGAAAAAAGACGCTCCTTGAGGGAGACGCGGTTTGCGTACGCGAACCAGCCCGCGACGATACAGACGAATGCCGCGCTGAGCACCACGATCCTGCCGCGGCCCGTCATGGTTCGATGGGCATTACGGCGATCACCATGACGTCGTTGTCACAGTCCGGAAACATGACCACAGTATACCAGACGAAGCTCCAGCATACCCTGCCGATCATCCCTTACAGTACGATGAAATACCGCGTCCAGCACGGAAAAACCGATGATTTCTTAGGAAAAACAGGGGGTATTGACGGAATGTGGCTGTTTTCCTAGGAATTTGCTATACTTTTTCCACAAGTCGGTATCTTACCAACGTTTATTAACTAGCAAGGAGCATCACATGGCAGATAAACCCATGAATAAGTCGCAGCTTCTCAACCACCTAGCGGAGAAGTCGGGCCACACCCGCAAGGATGTAGCCGCATTCCTGGACCTCCTCGTCCAGACAGCGTACGGGGAAGCGAAGCGCAGCGGCGAGTTCACGATCCCGGGACTCGGCAAGTTCCTGAAGAAGAACCGCGCAGCCCGCAAAGGCCGCAACCCGGCGACCGGCGCCGAGATCCAGATCCCGGCGAAGACCGTGGTGAAGTTCCGCGTGGCAAAGGCCGCGAAAGACTCGGTCCTCGGAGCCTAACTCCAACCAACCAAAGACCTGCCGCTCCGGTAGGTCTTTTTGGTATTCCCATTGGGGCCCCAAAGTGACGCGCGGACTCGGTCCTCGGAGCCTAGTCCAACACCTACAAGACCAGTCTTTCCAGGCGGGTCTTTTGGTATTCAGTCGGGTAAAAACAAAACCCGCCTCCCTGCGAAAGCGGGGGTCGGGCGGGTTTGTTGGTTTCTCTACCGGAGGCTAGTTGCTCCAGCCACCGCGGTTCCCACCACCGAATCCGCCACCTCCGCCGGTTCGGCGGGGAGGACGCTCGGTCATGGGACGCGCTTCGTTCACGGTAAGGGTCCGACCTTCGAAGTCCTTGCCATTGAACATCTCGATGGCCTTCGCAGCCTCGTCATCGGATTCCATTTCGACGAATCCGAATCCCTTCGACCGGCCCGACATCTTGTCCATGATGATCACGGCAGACGTGACGGCTCCGGCTTGCGCGAACGCTGTTTTCAGGGAATCCTCGGTCGTCGTATACGGGAGGCCCCCGACGTATAGTTTCTTCGCCATGTGCGTACGTGTCCTTGCTTACTGATCTCTTAACAGCTGTAGTGGTCGACCTGCTTTCTTGTTGGGGGTCCTACTAAAAAACCCCGCCTGCATCCGCCGTTACCGGCAGACCGGCTTCTGTCTTTCGTACGAAATCCTTACGAAGAAACCATACAGCACACATACTATAGCATGGGCCCTGGAATAGCGCAAGCCCCCTACGACCGCTTGTCAACGGCATCGAGAGCGGCCTTCGCGTAGAACACGATGTTGGCGCGCAGCTCATACTTCGGATCGTCGAGCTCCTCGCGCGAGAACCACTTCCACTCGTCGCTCCGATCACCGGCGTTTCGCGGTTTCACGACATCGGTCGGACTTTCCGCGAAAAAGACCAACGTCGAATGCTCCCGTTTCGCATCGAGACGATGGCGGTTGAGGAAGCGCGGCGGAATGAGCCTTGAAAAATCCTGTTCGGTTCCCTCGAAGTCGTGTCCCGCATCGCACAGTGTCACGTCCAGACCGACCTCTTCCCTGACCTCACGAAGCGCGGCTTCGTTAGGGTCCTCACCAGGTTCAATATGTCCACCGATCGCCAGCCATGTGCGGTACTTGTCATGCATCCGTAGCAGAACACGTCCATCATGAACGACCATCGTTTCGACCGTAAGGCAGAGATGATCGTTTGTATGCGGCATGGTCCAAGTCTACCACGACAACCCCCACACCGTCATGAAACGGTGTGGGGGTGTCTCCGGTTTGTATTATTTCACAGTGAGCGACTTGCTCTTCGAGATCTTGCCGCCCGGGTTGGTCACGGTGACCCCGAACTTGCCTGCGCCGAGCTTCGTCGCGTCGATCGTGACGTTCAGCTGCGTCGATGACTTGTAGGTCACCTTCGACGCGCCGACAGTGCCGACGAGCACCGACGAGTCCTGCGTGAAGTTCGTCCCCTTGACGATGAAGGTCGCCTTGGCCGAGGCCGACTTCACCGAACCCGACAGCGACTTGATCGTCGGGGACGGCATGGCGAGCTTGATGGTCCCGCCCGAACCGCTGAGGTACTGGACGTACGGCGAGGTGCCGGCCTTCAGCTTGCCCTTCGACGCCGTGAACACCTTGTAGTCGCCGGCGGTCCCGTTGACGACCGTTCCGGAGACGAGGCTCGAGATGCCGTTGCCGCGGAAGTCGATCGCGTTCACGGTCAGCCGCGCCGCCTTGCCAGTGACGCCGAGCGCGTTCGCCTTGTACTTTTTGCTCACATCGTAGACCTTGACCTCGGTACCGCTCGTCGGGGCGACCACGATGTCAGCCTTACCGTCGTTCGTCACGTCGGTAAAGGTGATGGTGGAGATGCCCGGGAATCCGGTCGTGAGCTGCTTCAGGAGCTTTCCCTTCACATTGTAGACCTTCACCTTACCCTCGCAGCTCGATCCCGCCGCGATGTACTGCGTGCCGCTGACGCTGTTCGTCACGACCGTCACATCGTTCTTGCAGCTCGCGAACGGCGTCACCTTCTTCTTGTTGACCGTGAACGACGTGACGCCCGCCTTGCTCTTCGCCGTGGTGACCGACACGAGCGCGCTGTTCGCGGACGAACCGCTCGCGTTCGCGACCGTGTACACCGAGAAGTGCGTGACCGGGCAGCTGAACGTGTCGTTCTCCGTGTTCTTCGTGCAGGTCTCGAGGTTCTTGTACGCGCCCGCCGTCGAATCGTAGAACACCGCCTGGAGCGCGTCCTCGTACGAGGTACCCTCCTTGTCCTTCGAGATCTTGTACGGGAGCGTGATGACGGCGGACGTGTTCAGCGTCTTGACGACCGCGTTGTTCTCGTCGCGGCACTCGATCGTATAGCCGACGCCTTGAGGCTGGTTCGACTTGGTCGCCATCAGGTCGATCGTCGGGCTCGCCGTGCAGGAGCAGGTGCCGTCGGTCGACGCGCTCAACGCGCCGCCGGGCACCTTGATGTTCGCGCCGTTCGACAGGCCGAGCGAGAGCGTGCTCGAGCACGTGCCGCTCACGGTCACCGGATGCGGGACCTCGAAGTCCTGCTTCACGAGCGACATGTTCTTCGAGTACGACTTCGTGCCGCACTCGACGACCGTCACCGACTCCTCCGAACGGTAGAACGAGACGTCCTGCATGCTATCGGCACCGATGTGCCACTTCGTGTTGCAGGTGAGGTTCAGCTTGTACGTGCCATCGTTGTTGCACGGCGATCCGCTGAAG
>CAYGGS010000055.1:0-6687 GCA_964349545.1 uncultured Gammaproteobacteria bacterium | reverse complement strand
GCTCGATCGTCTTGTCCGCGCCGAACACTGCGTCCCTGAAATCGACGGAGAACTCGACTTGGACGTCGGAACCGCGCTGTTGAGTCCGCTGCTGCGAACGGCCGAACCCGAAAATATCGCCGAAGATGTCCCCGATATCGCCCATATCGACGTTCTGTCCGTACCCGAAACCGCCCTGCTGCTGCGCCCTCTGGAAGTCGTTCCAATTCATGCCCGACGCCGCTCCGCCGCCCGAACCGAACCGGTCGTACTGCGCGCGCTTCGTCGGGTCGCTCAGCATCTGATAGGCTTCGTTGACCTCCTTGAACCGGCCGTCGTTACCGCCGGACTTGTCGGGGTGGTGCTGGTGCGCAAGGCGGTGGAACGCCTTCTTGATCTCGTCGCCCGTCGCCCCTTTCGAGACGCCGAGGATGTCGTAGTAATCCTTTGCCATAACGATGACACTATAGCAACGTTAGCACTCGATAGTCAAGAGTGCTAAACCGCTCCCCTCCTACTGGAACCGGTAGCGCATGGCCGATACCTGCTCTTCGACCCGGGCGACGAGGTCGGTATGCACGCCGACGGACAGGAACAGCCGGGCGAACAGCACCGCGAGCATCGTGTAGAGCCAGCTGAACAGCATCAGCGTCAGGAAGAACGTCGCCGCGAGGACCAGCGGTACGAACCGCAGCTGCGGCACCGAGAACCGGCCGATGCGCTGGCGGAGCACGTCGCGCACCGCGTCCTCGACGCGCGCCGAGCCGTCGAGCAGCACTCCGATGCTGTCGGACAGCTGCTGGCGGGATGCATCGACGATGTCCTGGGACAGGTCCTTGAACTTCCGGTCGACCTGGGCCGTGAGCGCCTGCTCCTGCTGCGTCCGGTTCGACAGGACCGCGTTCAGGTCGATGAGCGCGGGATCTATCCCGGCATCCTCCAGCCGTCGTTCCAGGTCGCGCTCCGTCGAAGCCGGGACGGAGGCAAGGTCGATGTCGCTCACCAGGTCCGACGGCGTCGGGATCTGCTGCCTGATGAGCTCGTCGACCGTCATCGAGGGTTCATAGGCCTCGAACGAGACCTTCGCGGCTTCGTTGAACACGACGACGCCGGCGGATGCGATCGAATCCTGGAACTTACCCGAGGACACGTTCGCGTTCACCGCACCGTAGAACATGCAGGAGACGGCGGCGACGCCGAGCACGATGCCGAACGTGCTGCGGTACGCCATGACGTGCGCGAGCGAGAGCTTGATGCGGTTCGCCGCCTCGTGCTTGATCGCGAACATGAACACGCCGAACCCGAGGCATTCGAACACGAAACCGCAGAGCATCGGCCAGGTCAGTCCGGCGACGAAGATGCTCGCCGCGATGGCGACGGCCATGACGTAGAACGGCGCCTTCCCCGGGACCACGACGCCGGCGAACGCGCAGAGCCCGTAGAGCATGCCGAACAGGATGACCGCGACCCCGGCGACCCACCAGTACCCGTACACGCCGTGCGTGATCAGGAACGCGCAAGCGACGTGGAACACCGCGCCGAATCCCACCGCGAGCACGCAGAGCGCCGCGATACGCGGATTCAGCCTTCGTGACGCGGACGCGGTCTCAGGCATGGAATCCGATGCTCCGGTCCGGCTCCTTCGCCGATTCGATCGTGCCGAACGCCTTCTCGTACTTCGCGAGGTTTTCGGTGAGCGCGGCGACGATTCGCTTCAGGTGCCCCGGGCTCGTGATGATCCTGCCGACCAGCAAGCCCTGCGGCGGGTGGATGTTGAGGAAATCGAGGACGACCTCTTCCTTCGTATGCGAGGCCATCATGCTGTTCGCATACGCGCCTTTTAGTGTGGCGTCGTCCGCTTTGACGTTGATCTGCTGCGGTGTCGGTTCCATGGGATAGTGCCTTTCGTTAGCGATGAATACGTTCAGTATAGCACCGTACGGGAAAGATATGCACTTGACGCGTGTAGTAGATATGTTAGAGCGTCCTTGTAGGGGGGTCCCGCAAGCAGTACCACCATGCCACAGACGAGGGGAGGTGAGGGTACATGCCGTTCGTTCCAGACGAGTCATTGCGTGAACGGTTCGCCGAACGAGCGCGTCACGAAGAGACGCGCTACGAGCTTATCGAATCGGTCAACGGGTTTCGGCGCGGCGACGCCGTGTCGTTCTCACGTCAGGGGATCAGTATGACCTCGGGCACGATCCGTTGGCTCGTGCGCAAGGGTTCACCGCCGAACACCGAGCTCTGGGTCATCGTCGATATCGACCAGCGAGGGGGGTACATCTTCATCCCCGCAACCACGGTAGCGCTCCGCTCTGCCTGAGCGCATCGTCACGGAGGACCGGCCGTGCTCGTTCGTACCGGAACGCAATGCTCAAGGGCGCCAGCCGCGATCAGTACCGCGGTCCCCTGTTCCTCACTGGCGCTCTTGTCCTTGGCTATGGTTCTATGGAAAACCCGAACGCACCCGAAGGGCACTGAGAATTGTCCGGCGTGCATGCCGAATATGACACGTCGATCGATCCGGTCGCGTCGGAGGCGACATCCGAGATCATCGACATCCGGTCATCGGAAAATTTCGCCTTACCGAGGTTGACCGGAGTCCCCTGCTCGTCCTTGAGCACTACGATCGACGACGGACCGATCGGGGACGAGAACATGATGGTGACGTTCAGTGGCGCGACCGCCAGCACGGCATTGTTCTTCGGTATTGAACCGACGAACACGGCTGGGTGAAATTCATTGGATCGTTCCGTGCGGGATGGGACCTCGGTCGTGAACGTTCGATTGACGCTGCTCGTGTTGTTAATAATGGTCGGTGCCCGAGCCGGCGTATGCGACATCATGAACACGCCGACCGCGACACCGATGAACAACATGACGGCGATGACAAAAAGCGCGCCTGCAGGGATTCGATGTCTTTTTTTTCGTGCCATATGGTGATCAGTTACTCTTGCGAAGCGCCCGCATAGCGATCCATATCAATGCGGACACCGGAATGAAGATATAGAGCGCCATCCCTGCGTCCCGTGAAAAATAGAACGCCCATACGCCGAAACCGAGGTACGCGACGAGAAGCACTCCGACGATGATGCGACGACGCTTCGGGTCCATCGAACATCGGCGACGTTAGACTTTCTTTGCCCGGAATGTGCTCCTGGAGTCCAGGTACTTCTTCGTGCCGTAGGCCGCACCGGCGAGCGCCGCGAGCGCGACGAGCTTCTTCATACGGTGGCGCTTCTTCTTCGGCGTTACCGCACTATTCTTTTTTGCCATATTCCTCCTTATGTTATGCAACAACATCAGTATACCGCCGGTGCACGCGAAAAGCCACCCTTAGGCGCCGGTGCTGCCGAACCCACCCTGCCCCCGGTCGCTGTCGGAAAGCGACTGCACTTCGATCACGTCGAACGGCTCGATCCTCCTGAACAGGCACTGCACGATGCGATCGCCTGCATTGATCGTGAATGGTTCGCTCCCGAGGTTCACGAGCACGACCTTCCACTCCCCGCGGTAGTTCGCATCGATGACGCCGCCGAGCGCATGGATGCCCTTCGCTGCCATGCTCGAGCGGTCGCGGAACAGCCCAACGTACCCGTGCGGGAACTCCGTGGCGATGCCGGTCGCGAACGCCTTCCGTTCACCGGGTTGAAGCGTGTACGTCTCGACGGTCGAGATGTCAAAACCGGCATCCGAGGGATGCTTCTGTTCGGGTAGCTTCGCGTCCTGGTGCAGTCGCCGCACCTTGAGCTGTTCCATACGTTGTACCTTACCCGTCGATCAGTCCTGCGTCAACGAGGGCTTTGAAATGCCTCGGGTTCGTCCGGTTGATGTATTCGAACACCTTCCCTTTCAACGGCCGCTCCACGAGTCCGAGCGATCGTGCGCATGAACGGACCTTCTCGATCGCGCTATCCATGTCCTCGGGCCGTTCGACCATGCACTCGATCTCGCACAGCTCATAGCCGTAATCTATCGCGTCGAGATCAAGCGTGAGGTCGCCAATCCGGTACTTTTCCCTTGTTGTCACGATCGTTCCGAACGGTCCATAGCCGGCGCGTGCGATATCCTCATCGAGCGATCCGCGCTGCGTAATGTTGAGGAATGTCCTGATACCATCCTCGTCCTCGATCTCATCGAACTGATCGGCATCGCGCTCCGTCGCAGAAGCCGAGTGAAGCGGAACCTTTATCTCGAACGCTCCGTTCCGCTTGCGGAGCCATCGGTCCTTCGTGCTTATTGAGAATACGTCGTCATCATAGTACGTATCGACCAGCGTCACCGTTTGTAACGGTACGCGATCCTTGGTGATGCGCTCACGATCACCGGGGTCCAACGGATATTTCTTTTCGACCTCTATCATCGTGATGACGCGATTACCAGAAACGCGACGACAGCGAGCGTGATGCCGACGTACACCTTCACGCTCAGCACCTCACGGAGGACAAGGAACCCGAGCAGATTGGCAAGGATGATCGACATCGCCCCGAACAGCGCTGCAGAACGGCCGAGCTGCACCGTCGAGAGGACATAGAGCTGACCGAACGTCGCAAAGGTTCTGAGCAGGACGTACACCGCGAACCAGCCGGACAGGAACGCCGCCAGCGTGAACCCGGACCGCGGCATGCGCTGCCTGGCAAGCAAATCGCCGCAGGTGAAGAGCAGCTGGGCGCCGATGAGGACGAGGAGCGGTGTGGTCATGGTACGGTCAGTATACACGATGCGACCCGAGGCGGAAAAACCCTGGCCACGTCCGTACCGGTATGCTATAGTCCCTCCCATGTCAAAAAACAAGGCGATTCTGAGCATCATTGCTGCGGTATGTGTCTGCACACTATCGCGCGTTTCGTACGTTTCGGCGGTTTCCAAAGCGGACCTCTTACAACAGAAGATCAACGCCTACCGCGCTTCGCAGGGCATCGCGCCGCTGAAGACCTCGACGACGCTGACGCTGGTCGCGAAGGAGCGCGCGCGGCAGATGTTCACGTACGGCAGCTTCACGCACGGCAGCGCATACGTCAAGACGTACCGACAGCTCCTCGCGCCGTACGCGTTCAAGATTTCGCTCGGCGGAGAGAACCTCGCCCGAAACACGAAGACCACCGACGTGACCCTGCGCCTCTGGCATACGTCGGCTGGGCACGCGAAGCTCCTCGACGAGCCGCGATTCACGCACGTCGGCATTGCCGTGGTCTACGGAGCGTTCATGGGAAAGAACACGACCATCACGGTCGCGGTGTTCGGCAAGAAATCATCGTAGCACGACTACGTTCGACCGTCGGCTCAACGCAAGCCGAGCTATTGACATTTCCATCATTTTACGTCATGATGCGCTGTTCACTGTTCGTCCAAAACCGAATATCAAGAAAGGTTGGGCTATGCCATGCGATTCCTCGCATTCTGCAGTATCGCGGCGCTGCTCTGCGCCGTTTCGCCTGCCTCTGTTTCCGCGGCTGATCAGGACGCGGTCCACTTCTACTACGCGCGGCAGCTGGTGCTGCGCGTAACCCCCGTGCCATCGTCGACCGACTTCCGCTGCCGGGTCTGGATCGACCCGAACGTCGGCCCGGACACGTACTTCCACCAGCTACCCTGGACGCCGCTCGCACAGTTGAAGCGTGTCGGCGACTACCTCATCCGAGGTCCTCGCGACGTCACGCTCGACAACGGCGAGTCCATGCGTCGCTCCGGAGAGGACCAGACGCTCCACGCCGAATCGGAGAACGCGACGTTCATGGTCATGTTCACGTTCGGACTGGGCCAGGTGTATCCGCACCTGTACATCCAGTTCGACGTTGACCGGCGTCACTCGACGTCGAGAAGCCGGAACACCTTCCGGTACCTCGCTGGAGCCGGGGACTACGTTCTGCGCTACGGCGGAACGGAAGCACCGATCTACGTGCATTACGACCGCACGCAGAACGACCTGCGGCTGCCGCGGCCGCCGTACAAGACCACCGTCGACGACCCGCGGCTCGCGTTCATCGGAGGCGAGCTCGTCGCCACGTCGGACGAGGCCTACGCCTCGATGGAGGCCGACAAGGACATCGCCCACCGCGACGTCTCGCTGACGAAGTACGTCGCGAAGCACGGGTGGTTCAACACCGGCGGCGTCGCTACCGTCCGGAAGAAGGACCGGCCTGGAACGCCGGATGCTGCTCGACGGTTCCTCGGAACCACCATCCGCGGGATCGTACTGTACACGGACGTCCCCGCTGATTACGCGATCGACCGGACAGGCATCGTCCGAACGCTCAAAGGCAGGACGACCGGCTCGATCATCGGATACCTCGACGTGGTGCGCGGCGAGTTCCGCCAAGGTACCACGAGCACCGTGATCGCGGTGGTCGACCGCGAAACGCGCATCGCCACGGTCGATTCGCGCGGGCACCGCATCACGCGCGCGCAGATCGACAAGAAGGACGGGTCAATCTTCGGCCCGCACGGCCAGGTGCTCGGAAAAGCGCGCCCGAAGACGCGCTGACCGCCTGCGAACACGCTCTGTTTCCCGAACCGACCCCGGACCGAGAGGATCCGGGGTTTCTGTTATCTCCGGTATAAGCTCTCGCGTTTTCCCATCCACCACCGCTTGAGCGGCGTGAGCGTCAGCGTCGAAAGGATCCAACCTATCGTCGGTACGAGCGCCGTGAGCCAGGGTTTCGCCGCGTCTATGAACATCAACGTTTTCATGGGCATTACGTGAAG
>CAYGGS010000054.1:0-6851 GCA_964349545.1 uncultured Gammaproteobacteria bacterium | reverse complement strand
ACGGCCGACGGCAACGACTGGTACCTCCACGTGCGGTCATACAACGGCGACGGCGTCGCGAGCGGGACCGGAACGTCGTTCGGTCCGTACTGGTTCGACGGTACGGCGCCGGCCATCGCCGCCCCGACCGCGACCACGACGACCACCAGCGCCACGGTCACCTGGACGACGGACGAACCGACGACGGGCCAGCTCGAGTGGGGGACCACTACGGGGTACGGGAACACCACGACGCTGGATCCCGTACTGGCGACGACGCACACGGCGCAGCTGACAGGGCTCGCCGCAGGAGCGACGTTCCATGTCCGCGCGCTGGGAACCGATGTTGCCGGCAACCCGTCGACCTCGCCCGACGCGACCTTCACGACCCTCACGACTCCTCAGACGCTCATCACGAACGTCTCGGTATCATCGAAGGGCCGGACCTCGGCGACCATCACCTGGACGACGAACGAACCTGCCACGTCCAAGGTCCGGTACGGGACCTCGACCGACTACGGTCTGGAGGTCAGCGATGCAACGCTGGTCACGAGCCATTCGGTGTCCCTGACCGGTCTTACGGCAGGCACGACGTACCACTACGAGGTCATCTCCGTCGGCTCGACGACTGACAACGACGCCGACGCCACCTTCACGACATTGGCAGCCGAGGTCGTACCGTCTCCCGATCCGACCCCGACAACCCCGACTACTCCGACAGCATCCGCCATCACCGGCGCCCGCGTCATCGCCGGCGAGACCATCGCCACGTTCTACTGGACGACCACGGATGCCTTACCATCGAAGGTGGACTGCGGTGATGGATATATGAAGACATCCGCCACGGAGACGACGTCCCACCAGGTCCAGATCACCGGCTTCTACCCGGGCGCCTCGTACGGCTGCACCCTGACGAGCGGCGATGCGACGTACCCCGTATCCTTCACGACCAGTACGCCCGAGGCGACCACGAACCGGGCCATCGGGCCGACCATCCTCGAGTTGACACCGGTGTCGGACGCAACCCCGACGTTCACGGCGACCGGCGTGGCGAAGGGCGGTCAGACCATCCGTGCCTATATCGACGGGAAGCTCGTGAAGACCGCGACGACGAAGGGTGCGCCCACCGAGACGGTCTCGTTCTCGATCGTAATGCCGCTTTCCACGCTCTCGAAGGGAACGCACACGCTGTACCTCCAGTCGACGGACCAGAACGGCCGCACAAGCATGATCAGGCAGCGCGTGACGTTCACCGTGCAGTCCGGTGGTACCGGCGCAGTGATCGGCAACACAACGGGTACGCCGCTGACCTACACGGTGAAGCAGGGTGATTCACTGTGGCACATCGCGCGGCAGTATCTCGGAGCCGGTTCGAAGTACGACAGCATCGTTACGGCGAACCAAAAGACGTATCCCGGACTTGCCACAAATCCGAGCCTCATACAACCGGGGATGGTCCTGTTGCTGCCAACGAAATAGTCGGTAGCGACGACCTCGCGACAAACAGCCTGGTCCGAGCGAAGTTTTCGGGCGTCATATTTTCGTGCGTTCGTATCGTCAGTGACCTGTTCGTAACGATGAACACATCAAGTGTTCATGATTTTTGGCGTCGTATCGTCGGTACGTTGACATCGATCCATGTTGGTCGTACACTAGCGAGCGCATCGAGAGTCGATATTTTTCCATAAACAAGGAGACGTTCCATGGCTATGTTCAACCGTGAGGAGGGAGACGCCCACGCCGTCGAGACCATCATCGGCCCGTCGGTCAAGGTCGAAGGGAATTTTGTCGGTTCGGGGAACGTCGTCGTCGAAGGCGTGGTCAACGGCTCGATCAAGACGACGAAGGACCTCCGCGTCGGCGAACAGGCGAAGATCAAGGCGGACGTCGATGCGGCCAATGTCATCGTCGCCGGCGAGATACACGGGAACGTGAGGACCGGCGGCCGGCTCGAGCTCGCCGCGTCAGCGAAGGTGTTCGGCAACGTCGAGGCATCCGTGCTTTCGGTTGCCCAGGGAGCGGTGCTGAACGGGAAGTGTATGATGGTGAAGCAGGACGCCGCGACCGTTCCGAACGCGGCTGTTGAAAAGAACGACAACAGGAAGAAGGCCGCATAGTCCGTCTTCATGTACTACTACCTTTTCGACAGTCCGCTCGCGGACAAGCGGTACAGCGCGATCGTCAACCGGATAGAGTTCCGGATCATCGAGCTGGGGATCAACGGCCGGATGGACCGCCTGTCGATACTGAAGAACATGCAGGAGCTCATCGAATCGGCGGTCAAGCACGGCGCCGAGACCATCGTCATCGTCGGCGACGATGCGGCGATCGCGCGCGCGGTCTCGATCGTCGCGCGGTATAAGGTGACGCTCGGCATCATTCCGGTCGGCGAGCACCTCGCTATCCCGCGCGCACTGGGCATTCCCGAGGGCGAGGCGGCCTGCGACGTGCTCTCGAAGCGCGTGGTCCGGACGATCGACCTGGGGAAGGCGAACGACCAGTACTTCCTGTTCTCCCTGGACGTACCGGCGCAGCAGGTGTCCGTCGAATGCGACGGCCACTACCGCATCTCGCTCCTCGGCGTCCCCCGCGCGTTCAGCATCTGCAACTTCAGGACGGAGCAGCGCGAGCGTCGGGCGAGCGATCCCGAGGACGGCATGCTCGAGGCGATCATCAAGGAGGAGCCGTCCGGATGGAACCCGTTCAGGAAACCCCAGGCCGTCGAAAGCGTCTTTCCGCTGCGTACCGCGAAGATCCTTTGCGACGATGCGAGCGTACCGGTCACGCTCGATGGAGGAGTGGTCGTAAAGACGCCGGTGCTGGTCGAGGTCGCGCCGAAGAAGCTCCGGGTCGTCGTCGGCCGAGACCGACGCTTTTAAACCTCTACAATGATGACGAAGGGTGTACCGTCGGCACCGGAATATCTGACGTGGTACGGCCACGATTGCTTCAAGATCGTCGGCGGCGGGAGCGTGATCGTGATCGATCCGTTCCAGTTGCGATCTCCCCAAGAGCCGGCTGACGTCATCCTCATCACCCACGAGCACTTCGACCATTGTTCGCCGAAGGATTTCAGTGTGCTCATGAAGCCCACGACGGTCGTGTATGCCGCGGCCGCGTGCGGTACGGACCTCGAGGTCGGAAAGCTCGTTTCCGTGAAGCCGGGAGAGCGCTATGAGGAAGGCGGGGTCGTCATCGAGACGGTACCGGCCTACAACCTCGGCAAGACGTTCCACCCGAACGACGGGACGCGCGTCGGGTTCGTCGTCACGATCGAAGGGCAGCGCATCTACCATGCCGGGGACACCGATCTCATACCGGAAATGAAGGACCTGCGTGACATCAGCGTCGCGCTCGTCCCGGTCTCCGGAACGTACGTGATGACCCCGGAACAAGCCGCAGACGCGGTCGATTCGTTCAAGCCCGCGCTGGCGATCCCCATGCACCACGGGTCGATCATCGGGAGCGCAACCGACGCCGAGCGGTTCAGGCAGCTCGCGAAGGTGCCGGTGAGCATCATGCCGCAGACGAACTGACGGATCTATCGTAGCGATGACGGCTTGACGGAAAGCCGTTTTTTCGGTACCGTTCATCTCGTTAGTCCCGTTAGACGGTCATACTATTGACCGCGAATCATTGTTCCACTTTGGTGCATATCAAGAGAGCCGTCTAACGGGATTAGAAATTCTTGTACATGATTTACGGAATCACACGTTCCATGGAACAGACGACTATTACGAAGAAACCGGTGCAGCTGCCGCCGCGAATGACCGTCAAGGCACTCGCGGAAAAATTGTCGTTGCCGCTCACCGTGGTCATGACGGAGCTGGTGAACAGCGGCGTCATGGCGTCGATGAACGAGGAGATCGACTACGACACCGCCGCGATCGTCGCTGACGACCTCGGGTTCATCCCCGAGCAGGAGACGAGGACCGCGGAGAGCGTCGACCGCCAGAGCATGGCCGAGCTCGTCCATGAGGACGACGCGACGAAGCTCGTCGACCGCGCGCCGGTGGTCGTGGTCATGGGCCACGTCGACCACGGCAAGACGAAGCTGCTCGATGCCATACGGAAGACGAAGGTCGTCGAAGGCGAGGCAGGCGGCATCACGCAGCACATCGGGGCATATCAAGTCATCGAGAAGGGCCAGGCCATGACGTTCATCGATACGCCCGGCCATGAGGCTTTCACGGCCATGCGTTCACGCGGCGCCCGGATCGCCGACGTGGCGATCCTCGTGGTCGCTGCGGACGACGGTGTGAAGCCGCAGACCGAGGAGGTCATCAGGATCATCACCGAGGCGAAACTGCCCTTCGTGGTCGCGATCAACAAGATCGACAAGCCGGGCGCGAACGCGGCCCGCGTCATGCAGGAGCTCGCCGCGAAGAGCGTCCTGGTCGAGGGGTACGGCGGCACGGTCGTGAGCGCGGAGATCTCGGCGAAGGAAGGGAAGGGCATCAATGAGCTCCTGGATTCGGTGCTGCTCGTGGCGCAGGTCGAGAAGGAGAACCTCAAGGCGAACCCTGACCGTCCGGCGGTCGGCACCATCATCGAATCGCACGTCGATCCGGGCGAAGGCCCGGTCGCGACCATGCTCGTGCAGACCGGTACGTTAAAGGTGGGCGATGTCGTCAGCACGGGCGACGTCTGGGGGCGCGTGAAGGCGCTTAAGGACTTCCTCGGCAGGTCGACCACGTCCGCCGGGCCGTCGGTTCCCGCACGGATACTCGGGTTGAAAGGCGCGCCGCTCGTCGGCGACATCCTGCGCGTGCAGACGGACCCGAAGGTCATCCGCGAGCTCAAATCGAGGAAGGTCGTCGTACGCAGGGCGCCGCAGCAGATGAAGACGGCGGCCGTAGTAGCGACCGACGAAACGAAGGTCGAGGTCCAGACGCTCAACCTCGTGCTCCGCGCCGATACGCTCGGCTCGCTCGAGGCGATCAGGGAGTCGCTGAAGAAGCTCGATCACCCCGAGGTGCGCGCGGAGATCGTGCAGAGCGGCCTCGGGAACATCACCGAAGCGGACGTGCTCCGCGCCGAGACGGCGCAGGCGTTGCTGCTCGGGTTCGACGTCGTATCGACGCCGGCCGCGGAATCCGTCGCCCGCGGGAAGAACATGACCATGACGACCTACGACGTGATCTACGACCTCGTCGACGATGTCCGTGCGGCGCTCGAACGGCTGTTGAAGCCGGAGGGCATCGAGACCTAGCTCGGCCGCGTGAAGGTCCTCGCGCTGTTCAGGACCGAGACGAAGACGCAGATCTTCGGCGGAAAGGTGACCGCGGGGAAGGTCCACGCGCACGCGATGCTCCGGGTGCTCCGCGATAACGTACAGGTCGCCGAAGGGAAGCTGATGCAGCTCCAGAGCCAGAAGAGCGCGGCGAACGAGGTGGTCACCGGACAGGAGTGCGGCATGAAGTACGAGGGACCGCCGGTCGTGCAGATCGACGACGTCGTCGTCGCGTTCACCCGCGAGGTGAAGGTCCGCCACATCGGAGGATAGATGCTCGGCGGCGACCGCATCACGAGGGTCAACGAACTGGTGCACCACGAGGTGAGCGGGCTCATCCGTCGCGAGGTCGAGCTGCCCTTCGGCATCATGGTCACGGTCGTTTCGGTGCAGACCTCGCCCGATCTGGGCTATGCGAAGGTCTACATTTCGGCCCTTCCTTCGTCAAAGTCGGAAGAGGCGTTGACAGCGCTCAATGCGCAGATCGGGAGGATCCAACACCTCCTCAACCGGAAACTGGTCATGCTGAAGGTGCCGCGGATACGGTTCGTGCACGACACCGGCGAGGACCGCGCGGCGCACCTCGAGCACCTCCTTGACACGATCGACGGCAAGGAGTAGGTTGTTGGGTTGCCATGACGACCCAACAGATACAGCAGAACGCACAACTTAACGAACTCCTCGTCCGGTCGAAGAAGGTCCTGCTCGCGACCCATGAGCACGCCGATGCCGATGCGATCGGTTCGATGTTGGCATTGCGCGAGAGCCTCCTCGGAACACTTGATGTCGCAGTCGATACACTTGCGCCGGCGACCGTGCTCACGCAGTTCACGTTCTTGGATGGCCATGAGACGATCGCCACGGACGCAACCGCGTTCCGGCCCGACCGATACGACTGCGTCGTGCTCCTGGACTGCGGCGATGTGAAACGTACGCACCTCGCCGAAAAGCTCCATTTCCTCGGCGTGCATCGTCCGGCCGTCGCGCTCGTCGACCACCACGAGACGATGATCGAGTTCCGGGGCGCGGCGCTCGTCGACCTTCCGATCGTCCACACCTCGGCCTCATCGACGAGCGAGCTCATCTATCGGTACCTGCGCGACAATCGGATCTCGGTATCGCCGACCATGGCGACCGCGCTGCTCGCAGGTATCGTGACCGACACCGGCGGGTTCCAGAACATGGCGACCACGGTCGAGTCGCTCGATGTCGCCGGTGAGCTCATGAACCACGGCGCGAACCTAAGGAGCGTCGTCACCGCGACGATGCGGAACAAATCGATCGGGACGCTGCAGCTCTGGGGACGCGCCCTCTCGCGGCTCGAGCATGACACGACGACGGGGATCGTATCGACCATGCTGACGAAAAAGGATTTCGAGGAGTGCGGTGTCGGCCGCGAGGGCGCCGAAGGCGTCGCGAACTTCCTGAACGCGCTCGGCGAGGGGACCGTCGTGCTGGTGCTTCGCGAGGAGGAGCACGGCATGGTGAAGGGCAGTTACCGGACGAAGGATCCCGTCATCGACGTCAGGGTGCTGGCAAAGGAGCACGGCGGCGGCGGCCACAAGAAGGCCGCGGGATTCAGCGTCCGCGGGACGATCGAAAAGAGCGCGCACGGCTGGGTCGCCGTCCGTCACACACC
>CAYGGS010000053.1:0-6886 GCA_964349545.1 uncultured Gammaproteobacteria bacterium | reverse complement strand
TCCTCCTCGTGATCACCTCGTTCGAACCGTAACGCACGAACCGAGCCGCCGCCTCGGACGTCGACAATCCTTGCAACAGCGAGATGTTCATCGGTACCGGTTCACCCATTGAGTCAGTATAGCGAACAATGGCAGCGATACGCCACCGTTCAGCCGTCATCCCGTGCCGTTCACACCAGCGACCGTATGACCGCGATCGCTCCCGCTCGCTGCCTGAGCCTATACCGGGAGGAAATGACGTTCGCTTTGAAACGGGAACCGTCCAGGGCGAACCATTCCTCCTTCATCAACGGGTTGGATTCGGCACCGTGACGAAGCCGCCTGATACGCTCTTTGACGATCGCCCGGCACCGCGGAGCGACGAGCGAGAGCACCTCCCTGCCAATGAGGTCGGACAGCGACGACGCACCGAACAATGTGATGCCGGCCTTGTTGAGGTACGCGATCTTCCCATCGGATTCGACCATGATGGCATGCGGGAACAGATCGACCATATGATAGAGCCGTTTATTCGTCGCCGAGTGCGGTACGGTCGTGGACCGCTGCTTCCCGCCGGTGAACTGACTGACGATCCTGATGAGCTGATCGAAGCCCCCTGCACAGAGCCGGTAGTACCGAAAACGTCCTTTCGTCGTCATCAGTACGAAGCCGTCGCGCATGAGCCGTCTCAATCCGTGCGATATGGCGCTCTGGTCGAGCCGGAGCATACCGACCAGCTCGCTCACGTTCCTCTCTCCCGACCGCAACGCAACGAGGATGTCCAACCGAACATCATTGGCGAGCGCACCGAACACCCTCTTGTACAGCGCTTTTTTCATCGTGCTCCTCGTGACGGTCATTGTATCACCATTGAAAAAAAGGACAACCTACGTTGCCAAGAGCGTCACGTGTACCCGTGGATATTCAGCCGACGAGCCGGTCGATGAGCTGCTTCGACCGTAACCGGTAGGTCACCTCGCGCGAACCGGCCGTGACCGTGACGAGGTCGTGATCGCGCAGGATCCGCAGCTGATGCGAGATGCGCGAAAGCGAGACGTTCAGCGCCTTCGCGATCTCTGTCGGCGTCAACCCCGCAGGCTCATGCCTGAGGACCATGAGTATCTTGAACCTGCTCGTACCGCTGACGGCGCGAAGGAGCGCATGGGTGCGCTTCAACGTTGCCGAACGTAGTATGTCGCGGAGCGTGAGGATAGCGCTGGTTTTCATAGCAGGTCGTTGCGGGTGGGTCGATGCATGTTCATACCTTGATATATGATAATTTCTTCATACGATTCGCGCAAGGGTTCGGGTTCGCGGCGATGCCACCACTACTACACTTTCCGCGGGGCTATCTTACAAACCGGCCCGGTTGTCGACCATTCTGCATGTCCGAGGAGCCGTTTGAACGATGGTTTGCCTCCTCCTATGCTTCGGCGTATACTGTAGATGCTCAGTGAAATCATTAACAAAAAATATATGAGAAAATTGCTGGTTTTCCTCGCGATCTGCGGGGCGTTCGCGTTGGTCGCGCCTGCCGCGCATGCCGACAACAGCACCATTACCGGTACCATCACCTACGCATCGGGCGGTGCCGTCGTACCGAGCGCCTACATGTACGCCATCAATACGAGCACGAACTACTACAACTATGGCGTTGCGGATGCGAACGGCGTTTACACGTTCTCGCTCACCCCAGGCACGTATGACATCTTTTCGACCGGCGTGTACGCCGACAGCAGCATCGTATTCATCAAGAAAATAATCACGGTCGCTGTCGCCGACGGCGAAACGAAGGCTGGAAATGACATCGCCGTGACGCGCCGCGGATGGTTCACCGGACGCGTGCTCGCATCCGACGGCACGACGCCGGTACCGAACGCATCGCTCTACTTCGTCAATGCGGCCGGTTCCATGTATGGCCAGGACTATGCGGAGACTTCGTCGACCGGCGTCTATACCGCACCGCTCGTCCCGACCGACCAGACGACGTCAGCCGTCGGTACCTATACGGTGTCGATCACGAAGGTCGGGTACTTTGGATCACAGGTGACCGGCGTGGTCCTCGGCGCCGATGGCGCTGCGGTCTCCCAGGACTTCCGGCTGACGCCGGCGAGCACGGTATCCGGAACGGTCCGGGACACGAACGGCGGCGCGATCGCCGGTGCGACGGTCACCGTGACCAAGGTCGTGAACGGTTTCCCGAGCGGCACGTCCTACACCGCCATCACGAACGCCTCGGGCGGGTACACCGCGTCCATCCACGACCTCTACTCGTACAACGGCACGGCCGTATCCGACTACACAATGACGGTGACGAAGGCCGGGTACGTCGCGAAGACATCGACGTTCTCGATCACGGCCGAAGGCACGGCGGTCACGAGTAAGGACTTCACCATGCCGACCGGCAAGGTCTACAGCGGCACGGTCGTCGCGAAGACCGGCGGCGCAGCGCTCGCCAATGCCACTGTCTCACTCTTCAAGAGGACCGTGGTCCGTTCCGACACGCCGAGCTTCACGTCAACGACCGGCGCGGACGGCGCGTACTCGTTCAACACCCTGCCGTCGGGCAAGTACCGCCTGACCGTCGCGAAAGCGGGCTACGCCACCATCGTGCAGGACTACGTCACCATCACCGCGGACAAGACCGGCGTCAAGTACAGTCTCGAGACCGGCGGTTCGGTCACCGGGCTCGTGTATACCGGTGCTTCCGTGGGCATCGATGGTGCCAGCATCGTGGCCTACCCGATGAACCTCGGCAAGACCGCATCGTATCTGTCGACGACGGCTGACGAAAACGGCACGTACACGCTCTCGGGGTTGAAACTGGGAACGTATAAGCTGGTCATCTCCTCGACCGACCACGTTAAAAGGGTCATCACGGTCAAAATAAAGAACACGACCCCCGTAAAGCAGAACGTCAAGCTCGCGGCAGCCGGCTCGGTCTCCGGGTATGTGCTTGATAAGGATACCGGCCTTCCGTTGAATAGCACGCTCATCCGCATCGTCGGCACCTCGATCACGGCCTCGACGGATTCCAACGGCTTCTACACCATCGACGGCGTCTCCCCGGGTACCCGCAAGATCACCGCCCTCAATATCTACTACGAGACACCGGCGCAGAAGAGTGTCAAGGTCACCGCTGGAAAGACGAAGACCGGCGTGAACTTCTCGCTCACCCAGAAACAGTAGTCACATCACAATCCGACAGTAACAAACAGCTCCGCCGCGTTCAAAACGGCGGAGTTGTCATGTGTAACCTCAACGCATATTCTTCATGATCCGTCGTGCGATCTGTTCCGATGTCGAATTGAGTGAATCGATCTCCGCAGTGATCGGCCCCTTGTACCTCTTAACATCATACTCATGCAGATGTTTGACGATGCGCTCCTTGCTGATCCTCTTCTTTTCCCAAAATAATTTTGGACGACCGACCGCACGTCGCAGTAACACGTTATGCGGCGCAGCGAATCGATAGATCAACAATGAATAGTTGTGTTGTTTAGCCAACCGTATGAACGGCGTCATACGTTCTCCACGTGCGAAGCCGGCATCCATGATGACGTTCAGGCCGTTTTCAATGCTGCTTTTCACCAAGGACATCTGCATACCCGTCAGAATCATCTTGTCGTCCTTTCCTTGACCGTAGTCGGAGACGAACGCCTTAAGGTCGTCCCAGGTAACCAAAACGGTACGCAGAAGACGCCGGAACAGGAGCCGCGCAACGGTCGTTTTTCCGGAACCCATCGGGCCGTCGAGGATGATGAAATATGGTTTATGCATGTACCACGCACCTATCGAATTACTTGCGCAGGAGAAGGTCAAACAACGAAAAATGCTCAATCACCCGCCGAGCTGTCCGCTGAGGAGATAACGCCGTCGTGTCAATAATGAAATTATCACCGAAAGGAATCGTCGAAGTAACGTCATACTTCTTCATCATATCTCGAAGGTGCTTGACGTGACGGATCTTGGTGAACGCCTTCCGAGAATGATGTTTGATCCGCCGTTCCAGTTCACTTTGTGAACATGCAAGTTTCACGAAACATACTTTGACGCGCCGTTTTTTCATCCTTTGCAACAGCTCCCGGACCTCCGTCGCGTCGATCTCCGCTCCGTACACCAACGTCGTGATCACGCCCTTGATGCCATGTTGTGCGGCAGTTTCCAGCAGCTCGATGCGATACCTCTGGGCAAGCTGGTTATACGGCGCACTCCCCCAGTCGAACAGCGCGCACAGCAATTCGATCGTCAGATGATTATGCAAAATCTTGAAACCCGTTCGTCGCGCCAGCGCACGGGCTACGGTCAATTTCCCAACACCCGGAGGGCCATACAGTACGATGAGTTTCATCACTGGCAGTATATCACGGGTAGCAAAAGAGCGGGTAGATTCCTTCCTACCCGCTCCGAATTGGCATGCGACGTGAGCCTAGAGCCGCGTCATGAGGCGCTTTGCCTCCTGCTCTGCTTTTGCCACATACGCCGTAAAGGATGGCTGACGGACAAGCTGCCCGTCGGACAGAACGTAGTACTCGGTAGCCTGGAACTTGCCGAGGAAGTAGCGATCGTGCGATACGAGGATGACCGTACCTTCGTACCGAGCGATCATCTCCTCAAGCGCATTCAGGGCCTCGAGATCGAGATGATTCGTTGGTTCATCCAGGAGCAACACGTTGACCGACAACGCGGAGAATGCCGCGAAGAGCAGGCGCGCCCTTCCTCCCGGTGACAGCGCCGAGATCCGTTTGTCAATCTCATCGGCAGTGAACCCATGGCGAGCTGCGAGCGCATATGCCTGCTGAACGCTCACCTGTGCCCGGCCTGTCAAGAATTCCCTCAGGCTCGCTTCGCGCGGCAAGTTGTCGTGCTCCTGCATCAGATTGCCGACGACCAGACCCTTCCCGAGGATGACTTCTCCCCGAAGCGCCGGCAACGAGCCGTTGATCATCTTGAGGAGCGTGGACTTCCCCGATCCGTTCAATCCCAGTACGACGGTACGACTGCCGTACGGGAAGACCATGTCGATCGGACCGATGCGGAACTGGTGTTGCGGATAGCCGACAACCAGGTCCTTCAGCACGATGTCGCGTGAACCGTCGGGTCTCGTCGCTTGCAGGCGGACCTGGAACGCTTCTCGATCGATGGGCTTCTCCACAAGCTCCATCTGTTCGATGCGCTTCTCGATCGCCTTTGCGACCTTTCCCGATTTCGAGGCCCGATCGCGCTTGTACCCCCGCAGGAACTTGTCGTTGTCACGACCCTTGTATTGAGCCCCTTGCGCGGCCTCCGCCTTGCGGGCGCGGGCCGACTCCGTCAGGCGCGTGATCTCCTCCTGTTGCGCCTCGTACTGAGCGGCCTGGCGGGCGCGGTCGACCTCGACGCGCTCCAAGAAATCCGAGTATCGTCCGTTCGAGACCGTCAGTTTCCTGGTGTAGAGGTCGATGACCAGCACCTTTCGGACCAGACGATCGAGAAACAAACGATCATGCGATACGACGATGCATGCCATCTCGGATCTGCCCAGGAAGGTCTCCAGCCAGATGAGCGCGGAGAGATCGAGGTTGTTAGTGGGCTCGTCGAGCAGGAGCACGTCCGGGTCCGACAGCAACACGCCGGCCATGAAGACCTTGCTCTTCTGGCCGGACGACAGGGTGCCGATGCCGCGATCTGCGACGCCGTCACCCAGGCCGAATCCGGCAAGGGTGTACTGCAGCCGATGCTCGAACGAGTACCCGTCGCGGTGTTCGAACTCCGCCATGGCCTCCGGCGAGCGCGACGCCCGCTGCTCGAGGTCGGACATCCCCGATACTCGGAGAAGGTACGCGCGAACCGATTCGTCGCTCACGAGACTCGTGTCCTGAGGAAGGTAGCCGATGACGAGCCCCTGACGGCGCGTCACCGTACCGGCATCAGGCTCGACCTCGCCTGCCAGGATCCGCAGCAACGTGGTCTTTCCTGTGCCGTTATTGCCGACCAGCCCGACCTTCTGCCCTTTCGATAGGGAGAACGTGATGTCGTCCAGTACCACGGAGGTACCGAACGCCTTCTGGATGTGCTCTGCCTTGAGTTCCATGGATGCCTCCTATTGTAGCCCGGATATGTCATCCAGGGAACGTTGTCAACGACCTTCGTTTCGAGTGCGAAACTGAGTGTGAATTACACTATACCGCCGTTTTTGTCAATGGAAAATACTTCAGCCCTGCATGCAAGCACGCAGGGCTGAATGATCGTTGGCCAGGGCTACGTGAAGTAGGGCTTCACGCTGACCTGTGCACAGTTGCAGTCGTTGATCTCATGAGCGAGCTCGAACATCCGATCGAGCACGACGAGCGTCTTCTCCGTGTTGGACCGGAACACTTCGAGGACGCGCCCCATCGATGCGGGCTGCATTGAAACAGAGCTTGGTACGCCGACGTCATAATCGGTCACCGTCGCGACCGTGGCGTAGCACATCCCGAGTTCGCGTGCGAAATAACACTCGGGATACTGCGTCATGTTCACCACATCCCCGCCCCACTGGGCGAACATCGCGCTCTCCGCCTTGGTCGAGAAACGCGGTCCCTGGATCACTATGACGCAGCTTTCGGGGCGATGTGCGTACTGCAGGTTTCGCAGTTCACGCACCATGATGTTCCTGATGTGCGAACAGTAGGGAGTCGCCATGGGAAGATGCACGACCCGACGGTCGACATCGAACGTATCGTCACGGCCCCAGGTCAGGTTGATGAACTGGTCCGGGACGACGAACGTCCCCGGCTCGAGGTGGTGCCAGTTCCCGGTGCGGTCGCGGCGAGCGAGCTCGTCGACGTAGCACTCTGCGGAGGCTTGCCACCTGTGCAGGTAGCCATACCTCGCGGAGTACGGCTCGCCGCTGACATCGCGCCCCTGGTACCTCGAGACGTCGAAC
>CAYGGS010000052.1:6611-6895 GCA_964349545.1 uncultured Gammaproteobacteria bacterium | reverse complement strand
GGCCGTCTACGGCCGACACCACGAGGATGGCTCCGTCCATCTGGGCGGCGCCGGTGATCATGTTCTTCACGTAGTCCGCGTGCCCCGGACAGTCCACGTGCGCATAGTGGCGCTTCTCCGACTCGTACTCGACGTGCGCGGTCGCGATGGTGATGCCGCGCGCCTTCTCTTCGGGCGCGTTGTCGATCTGGTCGACGCCCTTTTCCTGGGCGTTGAAGCCCTTCGCCTTGAGTGTCTTGAGGATGGCCGCGGTGAGCGTGGTCTTCCCGTGGTCGACGTGACCG
>CAYGGS010000052.1:0-6601 GCA_964349545.1 uncultured Gammaproteobacteria bacterium | reverse complement strand
GGCTTCGAGCGATCAAATTTTCCTGCCATATGTGGTTCCTTCTTAGAGCTATGACTTATGTTGTTAATGGAATTGTCACTAATTCACTGCACTGACTGCAGCAGAACTGATTATACGGATATTTTCTGAACTAAGCAAGTTTTCGGCATGATTCGTGTTTTGATTGCGATTGATAAGGTATTTTTTGGCTAATATCAGCAGAATTAGTGAATTTCCATAATATTCAGGCCATTTTCAAGATGTTCCAATACCATGTTGTCCCCAATGGGTGTGGAAAGCCCTTGATTTAAGCTTCCCTGCCGCTCTTTTTGACGATTTCCTCGGCGACATGGCGGGGCACCTGTTCATACCGCGAGAACTCCATGGTGTAGGACGCGCGGCCCTGCGTCATCGACCGGATGGCGGTGGCGTAGCCGAACATCTCGGCAAGCGGCACCTCGGCGTCGATGACCTTTGTCTGCGCGCGGTCGCGCATCTCCTTGATCGAGGCGCGCTTCGAATTGAGGTCGCCAAGCACGTCGCCCATGGACGCTTCCGGCATGACCACCTCGACCTTCATGATCGGTTCGAGGAGGACCGGCTTCGCCTTCTTCGCGGCGGCCTGGAACCCCATGGACGCGGCGATCTTGAACGCAGCCTCGGACGAGTCGACGTCATGATAGGAACCGTCGTAGACCGTCGCCATGATGTCGACCATGGTGTACCCGGCGACGACACCACGGTCCAGGGCCTCCTGGATGCCCTTGTTGATCGGCGTGATGAACTCCTTCGGGATGACGCCGCCCTTGACCTCGTCGACGAACGTGTAACCCTTGCCGGGCTGCGGCGTCAGGCGGATCCAACAGTGGCCGTACTGACCGCGGCCGCCGCTCTGCTTGATGTACTTCCCTTCGGCCTCGGCCTCGGCCGTGATGGTCTCGCGGTAGGCGACCTGCGGCTTGCCGACGTTCGCTTCCACCTTGAACTCGCGCTTCATGCGGTCGACGATGATCTCGAGGTGCAGTTCACCCATGCCGGAGATGATGGTCTGCGCGGTCTCCTCGTCGGACCGGACGCGGAAGGTCGGGTCCTCCTCGGCGAGCCGCGCGAGCGCCATGCCCATCCGCTCCTGGTCCTGTTTGGTCTTCGGTTCGATCGCGATGTGGATGACCGGGTCAGGGAACACGATCGATTCGAGGATGATCGGATGGTCGGGGTCGCAGAGCGTGTTGCCGGTCGTCGTGTTCTTGAGGCCGACCGCTGCGGCGATCTCGCCCGAGAACACCTCGTCGACCTCCTCACGATGGTTCGCATGGAGCCGGACGATGCGTCCGACGCGCTCCTTGTTGCCGGTCGAAGCGTTCAGAAGGTAGGAACCTGATTTTAGCGTGCCTGAATATATCCGGAAGAAAGCGAGCTTGCCGACGAACGGATCGGCCGCGATCTTGAACGCGAGCGCTGCGAACGGCTCCTCATCTGACGGTTTACGAACGATGTCAGCTTCGGTCTTCGGGTCCTTTCCGATCATCGGAGGAACATCGAGCGGGCTCGGCAAATAGTCGTTCACCGCGTCGAGCAGGTACTGTACGCCCTTGTTCTTGAGCGCCGAACCGCACAGCACGGGGATGAGCTTGTTGGCGATGACGGCCTTACGGAGCACCTTCTTGAGTTCTGGGATCGGGGGCTCCTTGCCGGCGAGGTACTGTTCGAGGAGCGCGTCGTCCTGCTCGCAGATCGCCTCGATGAGCTTGTGGCGGTGCTCTTCCACCTTCTCCTTCATGTTCTCGGGCACGTCGGTCGTCTCGATGTCCTTGCCGAGGTCATCCTTGTAGATCTCGGCCGTTCGCTCGAACAGGTCGATGATGCCCGTAAACGTTTCGGCCGCGCCGATCGGGAGCTGCAGCGGGTAGGCGTTGGTCGTCAGGCGCTCGTGGATCGACGCGAGGTCGTGGTAGAAGTCCGCGCCCATGCGATCCATCTTGTTCACGAAGCAGATGACCGGCACCTTGAACTTCTCGGCCTGGTGCCAGACGGTTTCGGACTGCGGCTCGACACCGGCCACGCCGTCGAACACGACGACGCCGCCGTCGAGGACGCGGAGCGAGCGCTGCACCTCGACCGTGAAGTCGACGTGGCCGGGGGTGTCGATGATGTTGATGCGGTGGTCCTTCCAGAAGCAGGTCGTCGCGGCTGCGGTGATGGTGATGCCGCGCTCCTTCTCCTGCTCCATCCAGTCCATCTCGGCCTCGCCCT
This sequence comes from uncultured Gammaproteobacteria bacterium, assembly GCA_964349545.1. Classification (GTDB taxonomy): domain Bacteria; phylum Patescibacteriota; class Patescibacteriia; order SBBC01; family SBBC01; genus CAINXF01. The sequence goes on along the minus strand of CAYGGS010000052.1, from coordinate 4,369 downwards.
CATGGACTTCACCAATCTTATGTTTTTTTCCGGTATAAAATAGAATTCTTTCTGATACGGTGGTTTTTCCAGCATCAATGTGTGCAATGATTCCAATGTTTCTTGTCTGCTCCAAAGAGTATTCTCGCGGCATAGTGTTGATGATTAAGCGACTTGCCCCGTAAACGACGAGCGTAGCGAGGAGTTGTACGGGGTGATCCCGATGTTCCTGGTCTGTTCGAGGGTATATTCTCGTGGCATGGAATGGTTCGTTACGTGATGAAAATCAAAAACAAGAAGATATCGTGTCCCCTATACTCCCCGCGCGGTACGGCCGTCGTCGTCGCCCATACCCTAGGCGAAATGCGCAAAGGCGCGGTTCGCTTCCGCCATCCGGTGGACGTCGGCGCGCTTCTTGACCGCGTCGCCCTGGTTCATGCTCGCTTCCATGAGCTCCTGCGCGAGCTTCACCTTCATCGGCTTCCCCTTCTTGCTCGATGCGGCGCCGATGAGCCAGCGCATTGCGAGCGCGATACGACGTTCACCGCGGACCTCGATCGGGACCTGGTAGTTCGCGCCGCCGACGCGCTTCGACTTCACCTCGAGTATCGGCGCGACGTTCTTCATCGCCGCGTCGAACACCGTGAGCGGGTCCTGCTTCGTCTTCTCCTTGATGATCTCGAACGCTCCGTACACGATGGACTGCGCGACGGTCTTCTTGCCGCGCTGCATGATGTAGTTGATGAACTTCGCGATGAGCGTCGAGCTGTACATCGGGTCAGGGCTGAGCTCCCGTTTTGGTGCCTGTTTGCCTCGCATATCGTTAACCCTTTGCCTCGGCCGGCCGTTTCGCGCCGTAGAGGCTGCGGCCCTGCTTGCGGTCACTGACGCCCTGCGTATCGTACACGCCGCGGACGATGTGGTACCGGACGCCCGGAAGGTCCTTTACGCGACCGCCGCGGATCAGCACGATCGAGTGCTCCTGGAGGTTGTGGCCGACGCCCGGGATGTACGCGGTGACCTCCTGGCCGTTCGAGAGACGGACGCGGGCGATCTTCCGGAGCGCCGAGTTCGGCTTCTTCGGGGTCGTCGTCGTCACCTTGACGCACACGCCGCGCTTGAACGGACTTCCCTTCGGGAGCTCGGTACGCTTGCGTTTCAGCGCGTTCAGGACGTTCTGGAGCGCCGGCGTCTTCGATTTGTACTTCTGGAGCGTGCGACCGTGCCGCACGAGCTGGCTGATCGATGGCATAGACCTGTTATGACCGCTCTCTTCAAAAAATAAAGCCCACGATTGAGGGGCAGCGAGAAACCAACGTCAATGTACCAGATGCCCGTAAGGGTGTCAACCCCGTTAGAAAGTACGCATTAATTCCACGTTGCTAAACATAATGAAAGCGTCAATCCATAGGGCTCTCTAACGGGGTCAATCCCGTTAGAAAGCTGCTCGGAAAAAGCCTACGCCAGAGGCCACACATGCACTTAAATATTGGACTTTCTAACGGGATCAAATTCCTCCAAGATACGGACCGATCCCGAAGATCCTGACCAGCAGATCGATGCCCAGGAGCAGGAACGGCATGATGATGCCGATCTTGAGCACGAAATCCGCTACGAGCACGCCGATCAGGATGTACCAGCCGTACCGCCCGAGGAACTCCCGCAACGGATCGGCGGAGCGGGGCAGCAGCGCGAGCAGCAGCCACGAGCCGTCGAGCGGCGGGAGCGGGATGAGGTTGAAGAGCAACAACGACGCATTGATGACGACGAAGATCTGTAGGAATATGACGAGCAGGTTATCGGTGCCAAGCGGACCGAAAAACACGCGTAATGCCACGCTCGACGCAGCAAGCATGAGGAGGTTCGAGGTCGGCCCCCCGAGCGCGACGATGGCCGAACCGAAACGCTTGTAGCGGAGGTTGCCCGGGTTGAAGGGCGCGGGCTTGCCCCATCCGATGAACGCACCGATCAGGATGAGCAGCGTGCCGATCGGATCGAGATGCTTCAGCGGGTTCAGCGTGAACCGTCCCGCGTCCTTGCCCGTACGGTCGCCGAGCGAGTACGCCACGAGGACGTGGCTGAACTCATGGAACCCGATCGAGAGGATCAGCGCGACGACGCCTGCGATGAAGACGGGGAACTGCGTCAGGGCCGAATTGATGCCGAAGAGCATGGCGGATGACTTGCGTGATTGATACTGACATGCTACACTCCTTGAGCGAAAACTGCAACGCAGCGTTATTCATAATTCCACTTCTATGGCACGAACATGCTCCCTCTGCGGCCGTGGCGCGATGAACTCGAACAGCCGCAGCCACTCGAACATTGCGACCGCGAAAAAGCAGCACATCAACGTCCAGACCTTGATACTGAAAGGCGCGCGCGTATCGGCATGCACCTCCTGCATCCGCAAGGAATCGAAACGGCTGACGAAGCTGTCGAAAGCACCGAAAGCGACAACAAATCCTTCGAAATCGTAAGGCATCATCACCTCTCCGTCGCATCCTGACGACGGTGTTTGTCGTTCTTCAACGTAGCAAAATGGCCCGGGAGGAAGACCAGATCGCACCGTGACATGATAGGGCGTTTTTACCGCCGCGGCGGCCTCCTCGTAAGGAGACGAACCTACCGGTCAACGCATGCGCCCAGTCCACTCCCAGGCCGACAACGAGCTGCGATTGAAAAAGCACTGTAAACCCAACACCGGCTGCCGTCAAGGGTTCAGGGAAGGTCAGACGATGCGATATCGATCGCTTCTTTTGCCGATCAATCGCTCTTGGACGAGTTTTCGCAGTACCGACGGAAGCATCGCGACCCCGAAGGGTAGCTTCAAGCGAAGTTGAGCGGCCGTCAACGGTCGTTCCAGCAGCAGCCGCACGACCGCGCCGCGCACCTGCCGGTTCGAGCCTGCAAACTTTTTCTGTGGTGTATAGTGCGCGCTCCTTCTGCCCGGGTTCGGCAAACGCTTCTTCAACGACGCGCCGTAGTCCATGAGCGCGCTGTACCACGTCCGCGGGTTCTTCCGGTCGAGGACGGTTTCCATGATGGGTATGAGTTCGCGGTCGTGGACGATCTTCCGCTTCGGGAAAAAATGATGGATCAATACCGTACGTATGTTCGTCTCGAGCATGACCGCCGGACGGTCGAATGCGAAGGCCGAAACAGCCGCTGCCGTGTACGGACCGATGCCTGGCAAGGCGTTCAACGGACCAGAATCGGACGGTACGCGGTTGTTATGGAGTTCCACGATCACGCGTGCGGCGTTCTGCAGCGCGACGGCGCGCCGGTTGTATCCCAAACCCTGCCATGCCGCAAGCACGTCACGGGTCCGTGCGCGCGCCAGTGAACCGACGGTCGGAAAACGCTTCAGGAATAAGCGGTACTTCCCGACCACGCGATCGGTCTGCGTCTGCTGGAGCATGACCTCGGATACCATGATGCGGTACGGATCCGTCGTATGGCGCCACGGAAAGTCGCGCCGGTGCTTACGGAAGTATCCGTAGACCGTCGCGCGGAACCGTCGGGCCTGAGCCGGCGTCACGTCCATGCTAGACCGCGCGCAACAGATCTTCGTACAGTATCAGGTCATCCTCGCTGTGCAGCACGAAACGGACCTCGTCGAGCGCATCGGGATATTTCTTGACCCATGCCTTCACCGTCGCGATCGCGACGGGCGCGGCCTCATCGATCGGATAACCGTAGGCGCCGGTCGAGATGGACGGAAAGGCGACCGAACGTATCAAATGCTCCCGGGCGAGATCAAGGCTGTTCTTATAACATGCCGCGAGGAATACCGGGGCGAGCTCCTTCTTCGCGGCGTACACCGGTCCGACCGTGTGGATGATGTACCCCGCCGGTAGCAAGTGGCCGTTCGTGATGCGCGCCTCGCCCGTCGGACACCCGTCGAGCTTCCGGCACTCCTCGAGCAGCTCCGGCCCCGCGGCCTCGTGGATGGCCCCGTCGACTCCCCCGCCGCCGAGCAGCGTTTCGTTCGCGGCGTTCACGATGGCCTCGGTTTCTTGTGTCGTGATGTCACCGAGAACGGCGGTCAGCTCCGTCATATGACCAGTATAGCAAATCTTGTGGACGTCATCTTGACGTTCAACGCCGATAGCGGTACGTTCGTAAGAGCAGTACCACAGAACCGGGACCATCGGGAGGGAACAGAATGGACGCACAGACAGCAGGGCCTACGCTCGATTCAGCGCTTGCGAACGGCAGGAAGGTGACGCTCAACTTCGGCAAGAAGGCAGGAGGCGAGATCAGGGCGCTCCTCAACATGCAGGGCGTCTACATCTCGACCGTTGATGAACGGGGCCTGCGAGGCGCCGCCAGCGCCAGCGAGACCGACTGCACCGTCATCATCACGCTCGAAGACGACTTTCCGGAC
>CAYGGS010000051.1:0-6974 GCA_964349545.1 uncultured Gammaproteobacteria bacterium | reverse complement strand
CGTTAGGTGCGATCAAGGCCAATGGACCGCTCATGAGCTACGTCGTCGCGAAGAAGAAGATATCCCTGTACGAATCGCTCGAACGGAAGATCGACGACACGCCGGAAGCTGACCGTAAGCCGCTGCAGGACTCGTTCAAGGAGTTCGAAATACTCGGCGCGGCGCTGATCGCCCCGATCTTCTCGCAGAACCAGAATAATGCGGTACTGGTCCTCGGCCCGAAGCTGTCCGGCGAATCGTTCTCGAACGACGACCTGCAGCTCGTCGAAGTGCTCGGTCCGCAGATCGGTTCGGCCATCCAGAAGGCGAAACTGTTCGATCAGGTCCGCATGTTCGGTGAGAACCTGAAGGTGAAGGTCCAGGAGGCGACGAGCGAGCTTAAGGACCAGAACGTGTCGCTCATGACGCTCCAGAAGATCACGACCGACATCACACGAACGCTCGATTTCAAGAAGGTCGTCCAGGACATCGCCGATGCGGTCACGACCGAGCTCGGCTTCATCGGCGCGATCCTCGCGTTCATCGACGACGACGGCCGGACCCTCCGCGCGCAGGCCATCACGAGCACCCCCGTCACCAACAAGGCGCTCAAGCTCCTGCCGAGGCCGTTCAGCGAGTTCGTCACAGACCTTAAGGATCCGCGCCATCGGAACATCGTCACGGAAGCCATCCGTACCGGGCAGATCCAGTACGGCGATGACATCGGGGACGTATTGAGTCCCGAGATGCCGAAGCCGCTCGTCATGCTCGTCCAGAAGATCATCAAGGTACGGACCGCGATCGTCGTGCCGATCGTCGCCGAGGAGAAGGTGATCGGCGCGATCGAGGTCGGCTCGCAGCGGAAGCAGGAGGACATCACCGAACGCGAGATCGAGACGATCAAGTCGATGGCCGACCAGCTCGGCATCGTCGCGCGGAACATCAAGCTCTTCGGCCAGATCCAGAAGGCGAACCGCGAACTCGAGGAGGCGAACAAGCACCTGAAGCAGCTCGACCAGGCGAAGTCCGAGTTCGTGTCGATCGCCTCGCACCAGCTCCGCACGCCGATGACCGGCATCATGGGCTACCTGTCGATGCTCGTCGACGGCGACTTCGGGAAGGTCGACCAGAAGCACCTCGAGATCATGAGGACCCTGCTCGAGGAATCGCAGCGAATGATCCGGCTCATCAACCTGTTCCTGAACGTCAGCAAGATCGAGGCGGGCAAGTTCACGATCACGCGGAAGGAGGCGCAGATCGAGGACCTGATCGAGCGCGAGATCCACGAGATCGGCAAGGTTGCGACCGACAAGAAGCTGAAGTTGACCTTTGTGAGAAGCAAGAAACCTTTGCCGGTGCTCTGCATTGACGTCGACAAGATGCAGGACGTGCTCCTGAACCTGGTCGACAACGCGATCAAGTACACGGCGAAAGGCACGGTGACGATCACAGCGGAGCCGAAGGACGGCGGCGTTGCGGTCCACATAAAGGACTCCGGTATCGGCATCAAGAAGGGCGACATCGGCGAGCTGTTCAACAAGTTCGCCCGGGCGCAGGGCATCGCACAGCTCCATCCTGACGGCTCCGGCCTCGGTCTGTTCATCGCGAGGTCCATCGTCGAGGGCCACGGCGGCAGGATATGGGTCGAGAGCGAGGGCGAGGGGAAGGGGAGCACGTTCTCGTTCTGGCTTCCGACCGGCGCGACACCGGGTACGATGACGTTGAAAGGATCACTATGAAAACGATCACCGACACAAAGAGCCGCATCGTCCCGCGCGAGGTGAAGCCGCCGCGGCCGCCGAAGGGAAGCGAACTGACCATCCTGCTCATCGAGGACGAGCCGATCCTCGTCTCGCTGTATGCATCGGTCCTCCGGAAGCTGACCGAGGCGATCATCGTCACCGCGACCGAGGAGCAGGAGGCGCTCGCGATGATCGATCGCATCGTCCCGCGCATCATCCTCCTCGACCTGATGATCCCGACGACCGCCGGAACGACGCCCGATTTCCACGAGCCCGTCGGTTTCGATGTACTCCGCCAGGTGAAGCGCAACCCGAAGACGAAGGGCATCCATGTCATCATTCTGTCGAACCTCGATGCGGACGAGCACCGCCAGCAGGCGCAGGACCTCGGTGCCGAGGAGTACATCGTGAAGGCGCTCCTGAAGCCCCGCGAGCTTGCGGAACGGATGGCGAAGTACCTGGGGACAACCTGAAACAGCCTTGAATGAGTCTGTGGATTACTGGAAAATGGCTTATCTGAGCCATTTTTTTATGTGGTACGTGTAATGGAAAAAGAAGTATACTGATACCCAGAAGGGGGTGATACTATGAAAAAGATGAATGCAGTTGATTGGATCGCGATGTTGCTCCTGGTGGTCGGAGGGTTGAACTGGGGTCTCGTGGTATTCAAATACGACCTCGTCGCAGCGGTTTTCGGAATGGAATTCGGCGAGGTGAGCATGGGCTCGCAGATCGTGTACGCGCTCGTGGCGCTCTCGGCGCTGTACATGCTGATTAAGGCGCTCATGCCGGCCGGGAACAAGAACGTTCCGCCGACGCAGCCGACCGTCTAGTTTCCCAGCTCATTCAAGAGAAGCCCCGCGTCATGCGGGGCTTTTTGGGATTCGCGTTATGGTTTCGGCGTGAGCATGCGCTGTGCGATCTCGAGCCTGAGCTGCGCGAGGAACTTTTTTGTCGTCACCGCGACGACGTCCTTCGAGCCGCGTACGCGGACCTGGAGCTTCGGTGATGCCAGTTCCTTGTCCCCGATGACGAGCATGTAGGGGATCTTCATCTTTTCGGCCTTGCGGATCTTGTAGCCGACCGTCTCGTTCACGTCGTCGACGTGGACGCGGATACCGCTGTCGCGGAACTCCGCAGCGAGCTTCTGGCAGTGGTCGACGTGCGTGCTACCGACCGGGATGAACTGGACCTGGACCGGCGCAAGCCATGTGGGAAAGTTACCGGCATAATGCTCGGTAAGGATCCCCAGGAACCGTTCCGGCGAGCCGATCAGAGCACGGTGGATCATGATCGGTGTTTGCTCACTTCCGTCCCGGTCGACGTAGGTGAGCTTGAAACGGCTCGGCATGATCAGGTCAAGCTGGATGGTCGAGATCTGCCATTCACGGCCGAGCGAATCTTTCGTCATGATGTCCATCTTCGGGCCGTAAATGGCCGCCTCGCCGACAGCGGTGACGTAGGTCAGCCCGGTGTCATCCAGGATCTGTCGTAGTATCGTCTGGGACCTTTCCCAGTCCTTCGGTTCGCCGAGGTATTTTTCCGGTTGGCCGGGATCCCAGAGGGACAGACGGACGTAGTATTCCATCCCGTATACCGCAAGCGCTCTCTCGATGACTTTTAGGATGGACCGGAATTCATCCTTGATCTGGTCAGGTCGGCAGAAGGAGTGACCGTCATCCTGGCAGAACGAACGAAGACGGATCAGACCGGAAAGCTCGCCGGGCTTCTCGTCGCGATACAAGTTGGCGAAATCGGCGATCCGTATCGGCAGGTCCTTGTAGCTGCGCATGTGCGACGCGTATATCTGCGTGTGTTGGGGGCAGTTCATCGGTTTGAGGAAGTACTCCTCGTTCGAGTAATTAGATATCACGCGTAACATATCGCTCTTGTACTTTTCATAGTGGCCGGAGACCTTGAAGAGCTCTGCTTTGTTGATGTTCGGCGTGTGGACCTCCTGGTAGCCGATCCCGGCCTGGAGTTCGTTTGAAAAATTGACGATCTCGCGACGGACGATGGCGCCCTTGAAGGTATACATCGGCAGACCAGGACCTATCAGATCCGAGAATATAAACAGATCAAGCTCCTTTCCGAGCCGTTTATGGTCGCGCTTCTCGGCCTCGGCGATCATCGTGAGGTAGGCGTCGAGCGCCTGCTTGTTCTCGAACGCGACGCCGTAGATGCGCTGGAGCATCGGCTTCGTGCTATCGCCCCGCCAGTACGCGCCGGCGACCTTGGTGAGCTTGAACGCGCTGGGGTCGATCTCGGAGGTGTTCGCGACGTGGCCGCCTCGGCAGAGGTCGACGAACGTGCCGATCTGGTAGAACGTCGGCGTCTCCTTCTTCGCCATCAGCTCCTCGACGAGCTCGCGTTTGTAGGGGTTGTCCTTGAGGTGGGGCCCTCCGTCCTCGAGCTTCTTGATGGACACTTGCTTCATCTCGAGGTTCTGCTTGATCAGCTCCCGCATCCGCTTTTCGAGCTTCGGCAGGTCGCCGACGGTAATCGGGTTCGGCGCGTCGATGTCGTAGTAGAAGCCGTTGTCGATCGTCGGGCCGATCGCGATCTGCGCGTCGGGGTACTTCTCGAGCACCACGGTCGCGAGCAGGTGGCTCAGCGTGTGGCGGACGCGGTCGAGGTGGTCGCTGTTTTCAGTGGGTTTTTCCATGGATGACGGTAAAATTATACGACACTAGTGTACCGTAAACGGCGCGTGATGGCTACTTGATGACCGTCACGCGGATCTGGCCTGCGTTCGCGGGCGTACGCGACGCCCAGAACGGGGCGATGGCGACGCTCACAGCGCTGACGCCGGGGGTGCCGAGGAGCGTCGAGCGGATCTCGTCGGACGTTCGGTCGACGAAGCGCTCGGGTGTAAGCCTTGTGCTGTCCGACGTGAGCGTGGCGCGGGCGCGAAGCGCGACCTGGAGGTGGGCGGTGCCGTTCTTTTCGCTGATATCGAGGAGCTTCCACACCGCCTCCGGTGCATCATCGAGGTACCGCTCATCGGCGGGTAGCGCGGATGCCAACGACGCGGCGAGCGCGCCGTCGAGCGCGTCCTGGTCAACGGCGATGAAGGCCAGCGTCGTGGTGCCTTTGACCGAGAACGATCCGACCTGGTCGCCGGCCTTCGCCGAGGCCGTCATGGTCGAACCAAGGGCGAACCGGACGTCGATGAGCGTCATGCCATCGGGAACGGACGGTTCGGACGTCGAGGCCTCGTCGGCAAGCCGTTCCGAGAGCGCTGCTTTCGCTCCGTCGATCGTCGCCTGCGAGAGCTGTGCCGAAGACCGCGTGCCGCCGGTGAACGCCGTCGCGCTCTCGGCGTAGATCTTCTCCTTCAAGCCGGGCCAGAGCGCGACGATCTCGAAGCGGTCAGGGCCGACTTCGCCCGAAGCGCCCGCCGCGTCGCAGACGACCTCGGCTGCGGTGGTTCTGCCGACCGCTACGTCGACGCGGGCGGTCGTACGGTAGATGAGCCCGTTCGATGCCGCCTTGAGCCGTGTGCCGGCTGCGAGCGGCTGCGTCTTCGTCCACTCGTTCGTGAACGTGACGGTGCCGTGGGCGTAATCGTCGATGGCCGAACCGTCCTTCGGCACGTCATGAGTCGCGGCGCCTTCTTTGACGACGGTCAGGACCTTGCCGGCGATGGTCCCGGTGTCCGCGTTCGGTTCCTCCGCGATCGCGATCGTCGGCGTGGCGGTGACGTCGTGGGTCGTCAGCGTGACCGTGATCGTCGTCAGGGAGAACGATACGAAGGCGATCGCGCCGGCTATGACGACGGCGCAGCCGAGGAAGACGAGCGTGGCATTGCGGTACAGGCGTGATACGCGGGGTCGGGGATGCTGGTGTGCGGGCATATTATGGTAGGTCAACGGCATGTGCGCCGAGGAGGTTGATAAGCGATTCCGCAAGGCCACGATGCCAGCGGACCGAGTAGTTAGTGTGTATGGTGCGTCCCTTTTCGCCGTCGACCGTCAGGATCACCTGTGCCGGTCCGGGATGCCGCCGCAGCACGTCCTTGAGCGTCATCCAGAGCCGTTCGTTCGCGGCGTTCGGGATCTTGACGACGACCGAGTCCGGCTGCGCCGCGTCCTTCGTGAGCTCGCGGGCATCGTCCGCGAGCACCTTCGGGGCGCTGTCCTTGTCGCTCATCTTTCCGCTGACGAGCAGGATCTTACCGTCCTGCCACGGCGCGGCGTCGACCTTCAGCAGCTTCGGGAAGACGAGCACCTCGACGCTGCCGTGAACGTCCTCGAGCGTCGCAAAGAGCATGCTCTCGCCGGTCCGCGTGTTCACGCGCTGGATCTTCGTTACGACGCCGGCGACCTTGACCCGCTGGCCTGAGCGCAGTTCCGAAAGCTTGTTGCAGGGCGTGACGCCCGCACCCCCGAGCGCTTGCTGGAACCGGTCGAGCGGATGCGACGAGACGTAGAAACCGAGGAGCTGCTTTTCCCAGGCCAGCTTCTCGTCCGCTGTCGCTGCCGTCGATGCGGCGAGCCGGATCGCGGGAGCGTGCTGCATGGGCAGCGAGCCGAAGATGTTCATCTGTTTTCGGACCGATTCCTCCTCGGCGCCGCGGCTCACCTCGAGGAGCGGCGCGACGTTGTTGAGCATCTGCATTCGTTCGCCGAACCGGTCGAGCGCACCTGCCTTGATGAGGCTCTCGAGCGATTTGCGGTTGAGGTCCTTCGACCGCACGCGGCGGAGGAAGTCCTCGAGGTTGCGGAACGCGCCGGAATGCTTCCGTTCGCTGATGATGCCGGCGACGAGGTTATCGCCGACGTTCTTCACGGCCTGCAGGCCGAAGCGGATGCGCGTCGGGGGAGCCCCGCGCTCGCCCGGGACGACCGAGAAGAGCGAGAAGCTCTCGTTGATGTCCGGCGGCAGCACCTCGAGCCCCATCCGCCGGCACTCGTTGACTTCGAGCGCGATGCGGTCGGTGTTCGCCTGGTCCGACGTCAGGAGCGCCGCCATGAACTCGGCGGAGTAGTTCGCCTTGCAGTACGCGGTCTGGTAGGCAATGAGCGCGTAGCAGATCGAGTGCGCCCGGTTGAAGCCGTACCGCGCGAACGGCTCGATGAACTCGAAGATCCTTTCGGCGGTCGTTTTGTGTATGCCATTCGTGACGCAGCCGTCGACGAACTTCTTGCGCTGTTCCTTCAGGAGCTTCGCGATCTTCTTTCCGACCGCCTTTCGGAGCACGTCCGCCTCGGCCATCGTGAAACCGGCGAGGTCCCGCGCCATCTGCATGAC
>CAYGGS010000050.1:0-7012 GCA_964349545.1 uncultured Gammaproteobacteria bacterium | reverse complement strand
CTAACAACCGCAGCCCCCTGCGCCCGGAGGGACTCGAACCCCCAACCCCTTGGTCCGAAGCCAAGTACTCTATCCATTGAGCTACGGGCGCATGGGGCTGCGGTGAAATTGAGAACATTTCAAAGATGCAAAATCGAACCCACCGTACCATGGAACACAGTCGGTCGCAAGCTGCTACCTTAACAATTCAGGGTTGAGCATGTAGAGCTTCGCGGTCTCCTTCGAGATCTTGTGCTCCTCGTACAGGCGACGGAGGTCCTGGTCCATCGTGACCATCCCGACCTCGGCGCTCGTCTGCATCACGTTCTTTATCTGCGGGATCTTGTTCTCGCGGATGAGGTTCGAGACGGCGGGCGTGTTGATCAGGATCTCGCGCGACGCCATGCGGCCGCCGTGAAGTTTCGGGATGAGCTGCTGCGAGATGATACCCTTCAGGAAGAGCGAAACTTGCAGCCGGACCTGCGCCTGCTGGTAGGGCGGGAACACGTCGATGATGCGGTCGATCGTCTGCGCGGCGTTCAGGGTGTGCAGCGTCGCGAGGACGAGGTGGCCGGTCTCGGCGAGCGTGATCGTCGAGGCGATCGTCTCGAGGTCGCGCATCTCGCCGACGAGGATGACGTTCGGGTCCTGCCGGAGCACGTGTTTCAGTGCGGCGGCGAACGAGACCATGTCCGAGCCGAGCTGTCGCTGCCGGATGATGGACTTCTTCGGGGTGTAGACGAACTCGATCGGGTCCTCGAGCGTGACGATATGCTCCGTCCGCTCCTTGTTGATGACCTCGATCATGGCCGCGAGGGTCGTCGACTTACCCATGCCGGTCGGACCGGTCACGAGGACGAGCCCCTGCTTCAATTGGAGGAGGTCGTAGGCGATCTTCGGGAGGTCGAGACTCTCCATCGTCGGGATGTCGTTCGAGATGACGCGCGCGACGAGACTGACCGTATCGAGCTCGTACATGACGTTCACGCGGAAGCGTGAGAGGTCCTTGATGTCGTACGAGAAGTCGAGTTCCTTGTCGCGCTCGAAGGTCTGCTTCTGGCGGTCGTTCAGGAGCGAGAGGGCCAGTTCGGCCGCATCCGCCGCGGTGAGCGGGTCCTTGTCAGGGATCGCCTTCAACACCCCATCGATGCGGACGATCGGGGGTTCGTTGACGACGAGGTGAAGGTCCGAGGCTTTTACTTTGACCGCGTAGTGGAACAATTCGTCTATTTTTTTCATATGCCGTTAGTGTCGCAGAGCCCGTGGATTTCGTCAATGCGCCTGAGGGTTCCGCTGTCCCCTCTGGTACGGTATACTGTGCGTACATGGGAAGCCAAGCGATCCATATCATCGGCATCGGGGGGAGTGGTGCGTCGGGCGTGGCCCGGTACCTGAAGACCCTCGGATTCACCGTGACCGGTTCCGACAACGACCGCGCGCGGATCGTGGATCTGCGAAAGGACGGTATCGAGGCGGTCGACGGGCATTCGCCGAGGAACATCGCGGAGCCCGACATGGTGCTGTACAGCCCGGGCGTCTATGCGGCGAACTCCGAGCTCGCGGCGGCCAAGCGGAAGAAGATACCAGCGCTTTCCTGGCAGGATTTCCTCGGCCGGTACCTGACGAAACGGCCAGGCAAGGGGTTCATGGTCGCGGGAACGTTCGGTAAAGGCTCGACCGCATCGATCGTCGCGCACATCCTGTCGGCCGCCTACCTCGATCCGCTCGCCATCCTCGGCGTCGACGACGTTGCATGGGGCTCGAACCTGCGCGCCGGCGTCGGGCAGGCATGGGTCCTCGAAGCGGACGAGTACAACCGTCATTTCCACAACTACCATCCCTCCTACGTCGTGCTGACGAGCCTCGAGCACGAGCACGTGTCGACCTACCCGACGTTCGACGAGTACGTCGGGTCGTTCACGGAGTTTTTCAAGGGCATGCACGACCCGAAGATCGTCGTCGCGAAGCGGACGCCATCGATCGACGCGCATCGGGAAACGCTCGCGGGGAGCGGCGTCATCACGTACAGCCTTACCGACGATGCGGACGTGCGCGGTACGGTCATCAGCCAGGACGTCAACGGCTCACGGTTCAGCGTGACCGCGCCGAAGTTCGGCGTCACGGCGCAGGAGTTCGAGATCAAGGTGCCCGGGTACCTCCACATCGAGAACGCCGTAGGCGCGATCGCGCTGATACTCGCTGCGGGCATCGGCGTTCCGGCTGCCAACGCCGGCCTCGCGCGGTTCAAGGGATTGCGGAGCCGGTTCGAGGTGGTGACGTCGGGTGCGCACACGACCGTGTTCGATTACGCGCACACGCCCGACCGCATCCGGCCGGTCATCGCGCAGGCACGGGCGCTGTTCCCGGGGAAGCGCATCATCGTCCTGTTCGAGCCGCACCTCTACAGCCGGACGAAGCAGTATCACAAGGAGTTCACGGCGGTCCTCGCCGAGGCCGACCGCGCGTACCTCACGGATATCTACCCGTCGCGCGAGGTGCACTCGCCGCTTGCGAAGGAGGTACGCTCGAAGGACCTCGTCGACGACAAGGCCGATAGGGTGCAGTATGTCGGTCCGCTTGCCGAAGGCGTAGAAGCCGTTGTGAAGGCAAGAACGGAACGCGACGTGGTGTTGGTGCTCGGCGCGGGACCGATACAGTACGCCGGACGACGGCTCGCAGCGTAATTCGATGGGAAACGGTTGTCATGGTCATGAAAATGTGCTATACTTGCCATTGAAGGGAACTAACACACACCATATATGAACAGAAAACTGTTTTCATGTATCGCCGTAGCTGCGTTCATCATCGTCGCTACGGCCGTTTTTGCGTCTCCGGTCGATGCGAAAAAGGGCGACGTGTCCACGTGGCTCGGGACGCTCAAGGCGGGCGATGGAAGTAACGCGAACAACGCGTACCTCGACAACCCGAAGGGGTTCGCCGCTGACGCTTCGTGCAACCTGTACATCGCCGATACGCTGAACAACACGCTCCGCATGACCACCGTGGACGGCGCCATGACGACCGTGGCAGGGAGCGGCCAGTACGGCACGAAGGACGGTGCGCCGAAGTCGGCCGAGTTCAAGGCGCCCGCCGACCTCGTGCGTGATGCGAGCGGCGTCATGTACGTCGCCGACAGCGGGAACGGCCGCATCAGGACCGTCCGGAGCGACAAGGTGGTGACGTGGCTCACCTCGTTGAAGAACCCCTCGGGACTCTACCTCGACGGGACGACGCTCTACGTGAGCGATACGGGGAACGATGCGATCGTCAAGGCGACGACGCCGCGGGGTGCGAAGTCGAACGTCGCGAGCATCACGTCGCCGGGCAAATTGACGATGCTCGGCGGTTACCTCTACGCCACGCATGCGAACAGCACCGCGCTGGCGAAGATCGATCCTGCGACCGGAGCCGTGACGGACGTGGTCACGGGCATGACCGACCTCGACGGCGTGACGGCGTACCAGGGCAAGCTGTACTACGTCACGAGCGACAGGGGCATGTACAACGAGGTGTGGACGTACGATCCGGCGACCGGAGCGACCACCATGCTCGTCCACGTCATCGAGAACGAGTGGTACAACCACGCATCGGACATCCTGTTCTGCGGCGATTCGATGTACCTTCTGTTCCTGTCGGGATCGAGCGTCTACAAACTGAACGCGGACGCGACCAATCCGGTCAAGATCGCCGGAGCGCACCGGTACGGCGACAAGGACGGCAAGCAGGGTTCGGTCATGCTCGGCCGGCCGAAGGCGATGGTGTACTCGAAGGACAGGAAGAAGATCTACATCCTCGAGAATCACCGGTTCAAGGTGTTCGACCTCGCTACGAAGACGCTGTCGTTCGTCGCGGGGAGTCCGATGGACAACTGGCGGGATGACAGCGGGACGTCCGCACGCGTCAGCGGCCCGACGCAGATGGTCCTGTCAAAGGACGGTACGAAGATCTACTTCTCCGATCGCAACAACAACCGCATCCGCGCGCTGGTCATCGCCGAGGCGCGACTCGAGACGCTCTCGGGTTCGGGATCGATCAACCAGTTCACTGACATGACGAACGGCTATGCGGAAGGAGCGGCCTGCACGACCGAGTTCACCTCGGGTGTCGCGGGGTGCGCGCTGTTCGAACGCCCGATGGGCATCGCGTTGTCGAAGAGCGGCAATCTGCTCTACGTCGCCGATACGAGCAACAACCGCATCCGCGCGGTGAACGTGGCAACGGGCGCTACCACGCTCATCGCCGGCAGCGGTATCGCGGGATTGAAGGACGGCGTCGGCGCGACCGCGAAATTCAACGCCCCGATCAGTCTGACGCTCAGCAGCGACGGCATGCGGCTGTACGTCGTCGACCAGAGGAACCACGCGATCCGAGAGATCGCACTGGCGACACGGCGCGTTAAGACGCTGGTCGGGAACGGCAAGGGCGGGTATCGCGAGGGATCGTTCTCCGTCGCGCGGCTGAACCTGCCCGATTCGATGGTTCTCGGACCGAGCAACACCCTCTACCTCTCCGAGGTCGGGACGCAGCGGATCCGGATCATCGACCTGAAGAAGAAGACGACGTCGCTCCTCACCGGTTCAGGATTGCGGGGTGCGCGGAACGGCGCCGCGAAGCTCGCATCGTTCAACAGTCCGCGCGGCATGCTTGTGTTCAACACGAACTACCTGCTCGTCGCCGACCAGATGAACGACCTCATCCGTGCGGTGAAGTTGAGGTAGGGCTGGTTAATATAGTTGACTAGTAAATTCAGTTAATTAGAATCAAACGCCGGCGGATTACGCCGGTGTTTGATGTGTTATTTGGTTCGGTCGAGGAGGAACCGCGCGAGGGCGGCCATCTTCTTCTTAGCGGCAGGCCGTATGGCGCTGCGGTCGATCGCCTGTAGGCTGACATCGGTGAGCTCGCTGCAGAGCTCCTGGGCGCGCGCGAGCGCGTCGGTGCTTCGCATCAACGAGCGCACCTCAGCGATGCGTTTCGATGAAGCGTGCCGGTCGCCGAGGATGCGCCAGAGCAGGCGACGTTCCGTTGCGGTCGCGCGTTCGTGCGCGAAGTAGACGAGGAGCGTGCGCTTGCCCTCTCGGATGTCGGAATCGCGGGATTTACCGGTCTTTTTCGGATCACCGAACGTCCCAAGGATGTCGTCGCGGAGCTGGAACGCGATCCCGAGGGGTATGCTGAACGAATTGAACGTCCTCAGCATCGATGGACGCGCGCCCCCGAGGGTCGCGCCGATGACGAGCGGCCACTCGATCGAGTACCGTCCGCTTTTGAATACCATGGTTCTGATGATGTCCTCGAGCGAGACGCCTTCCGACCGAGATAGGTCGAACTCAAGCTGCTGTCCGAGAATCGTCTCCTCCGCCATTTGCTGGAACGCTGCGCGCGCGCGTTGTCTTCGGCTCACCGGAAGAACGATGCGGTCGAACTGGTCTGCGGCGATGAGCATGAGGTCGCCACCAATGATGGCCGTGCTGAGACCCGCATGCGGATCGCTCGTACGCCTGCTGACGGCATGCTCCACCGTGGGAATGCCGCGTCGGTCCGTCGCGCGGTCGATGATATCGTCATGGATGAGCGCGAACGAATGGAACAGCTCGACCGCGAGCCCTGCCGGCATGACGGTCTCGGCATGTGTATTGCCCGCTGTCTCGTATCCGATGCCGACGAGCAGCGGCCTGAGACGTTTGCCGTGTGAAAGCGTTGCGAGCGTAAGGTCGACCGGTACGCGAAGACGGCCGTCGATGGCGAGGGCCCGTTTTCTGTAGTCCCGTGCGAACCCGGTGATCGTCCTTCCGAACGAACGCTGGAACGACCGAACGAATGAGGGGACCGTGGACATCGCTGCTCCGTAATACCAATAAGACCGTTGGGGTCAGTATACCCTGACCGTACGGCGACGCAAGGTCGGCTATCGGGCCATTACCGATTTCTTGATGCGTTTCCGCTCGAGCGCGTCGAGGATGCGCTTACGGATGCGGACGGACTTTGGCGTGACCTCGACGAGCTCGTCCTGGCCGATGTACTCGAGCGCGAGCTCGAGGATCATCTCGCGGGGCGGGGCGAGGATGATCGCGTCATCGGACGACTTCGAGCGCATGTTCGAGAGCTTCTTTCCTTTGTTCACGTTGATCTCGATGTCCTCGTCGCGCGCGCACTGGCCGACGACCATACCCGCGTACACGGAAGTACCCGGGCCGATGAAGAGCGTCCCTCGCTGCTGCGCGTTGTCGAGGGCGTAGCCGGTGCTCGTACCGGTCTCGAACGCGACGAGTGAACCGTGCTCGTTCGCGTCGATGAGCTCGGGCTGGTACGGCTCGTACTTGTTGAAGAGGTGGTGGACGATCGCAGTGCCGCGGCACTTCGTCATGAGGCTGGATTTCAGGCCGATGACGCCGCGCGTCGGCATGTCGTATTCAAAATGGATCTCGCCCGCCACCGCCCCATGCGGGGTCCCGCCTTCGGCGGTAATCGGCGTCGTGTCCATGGAGACGAGCGTCCCCTTGCGCCTGCCGCACTCCTCGATGACCGCGCCCTGATGCTCCGACGGCACGTCGATCGTGACGAACTCGTACGGTTCGAGCTTCTTCCCCTTTTCCTCGTGGAGGATGACCTGCGGCTGCGAGACCTGCAGCTCGAACCCCTCGCGGCGCATCGTCTCGATGAGGATGGCGAGGTGGAGCTCGCCGCGACCGGAGACGAGGAAGGCGCTGTCGGTATCGGTCTGTTCGACGCGGAGCGCGACATTGGTCTCGAGTTCCCGGTACAGGCGTTCGCGGATCTGGCGCGAGGTGACGAGCGTGCCTTCCTTGCCGGAGAACGGCGACGTGTTCACACCGAAGGTCATCTGCACGGTCGGCTGGTCGACCTCGACCGGCGGCAGCGCGACCGGGCGCTCGGGGTCGGCGATGGTCTCGCCGATGGCGATGTCCGGCAGGCCTGCGATCGCGACGATCTCCCCGGCATCGACGGTTTCGACCGCGGTCTGAGAAAGCCCCTGGTACACGAGTATGTCGGTCGCTTTGCCCTTGCGGAC
>CAYGGS010000049.1:1534-7058 GCA_964349545.1 uncultured Gammaproteobacteria bacterium | reverse complement strand
GCGATGAAGGTGCTTGTTTCGAAGCTACAATTGATCGAGGACGAGAAGCTCCAGAAGGAAAAGCAGCAGCTCCGCGGCGAGTACGCGGAAGCGGCCTGGGGCAACCAGATACGCTCGTACGTGCTCCAGCCGTACCGTATGGTGAAGGACCACCGTACAAAAGAGGAAGTGGGCGACGTGGATGCCGTGCTGAACGGCGGTTTACAGCGGTTCATGGAAGCGTATCTCCGCTGGGACAAGGAAGGGCGGCCGCGCAGGGCGAGCGGGAAGGAAGAGGAGTAGGGGAGGACAAGTGACATTTGACTTGTGACAATTGACCAGATTGACGTTGCAGCAAGGGCGGTGTAGCCTGTAAGCAGACGATCGGCGGCGCGTCCGCCGGTTTTCATGTCGAGACAGCATCAGATACAGGTTGGTGCGATGACCGCCGCGCTCGGCGCGGTCGCGGGTTTTGCGTTGCCGTTGCAGTACGTTGTCATTGCCGTCGCCGCCACGAGCGTGCTGACCGTCCGATGGCGCTTCTTCTGGATGGTAGCGTTATGTTGTGTCTGCGGCGGTATCCGCGGGAGCTTCGCGATACCGGAGCCGCTCCCCGATGTGAACGTCGCGTTTCGCGCCGTTGTGACGGAAGAACCGACCGCGACGGGTAGCGTGTTCTTCGTCCGCAAGGAAAGCGGCGCGTTGGTGCGGGTTACCGGCGGCAGTCCGGTGCTGCTTGCGTACGGCGATGAGATCCAGCTGAAGTGCAGGGCCTGGTCATGGGTAAGCACGTTCGAGGATCCGCAGTGCCGTGGAAGCGGCATCAAGGTCGTCGCACAGGGTCGCATCGATCCGGTCCGTACCGCGATCCATGGCGCGAAGCTATGGTTTCAGGGCGCGGTCAACGGCATACTGCCGAATCCCGAGGCGCCGTTGCTTGCCGGGTTGCTTTTGGGGAGCCGTGACGACATACCGGCGGCGCTGAAGCAAAGCTTCCGCGTCTCGGGCACGAGCCACATCGTCGCGGTCTCCGGTTTCAACGTGACGGTGGTCGTCATGGTCATCGCGTCGTTCTTCCGGCTGCTGCCGCTTCCGCGGGTGGCAAGACTGGCTATGATCGTGATAGCCATCGGGGCGTTCGTCACGCTCACCGGTGCTTCGGCATCGGTCGTCCGTGCGGGCATCATGGGTTCGCTCGCCATCGTCGGCAAGGAATCGGGCCGGCTCGGCGATGCGCTGCATGCGCTCATCCTGTCTGCCGCGGCGATGGTCGTGTGGGACCCGAGGATCATCGCGAGCATCGGGTTCCAGCTGTCGGTCGCTGCGACGCTTGGCCTCATCCTGCTCTCCGAACCGATCGAGCGGCTGCTCCGGTTCGTCCCGACCGTTCTCGGCCTGCGCGGTTCGCTCTCGTCGACGCTGTCCGCCATCCTGATGACGCAGCCCCTCATCACGCTGTACTTCCTGCAGCTGTCGCTCGTCGCACCGCTCGTAAACCTCGTCGTGCTGCCGCTCATCCCGCTCGCCATGCTCACGGGTTTCTGTGCGGCGCTCGCAGGAGCGGCCGTGCCGGCGTTCGCGCCGTACGTCGGCTGGATCGCGTGGGCGCCGCTCGCGGCAATCATCAGGTCGGTCGATCAGGGAGCGAGACTGCCGTTCGCATCGGTCACGCTCGGTGCAGGATGGTCGATACTGATCGCAGCGGTCTTCGCGGCGGCGTCATGGTTCATCGCCGTTCGGATGAAGGTGCGGACGGATGCGTAGGATCGTCGCGACCATCGGTGCGCTGATCGTTACGGTCTGCGTATCGCTGTGGTTCTGGGAACGTGACACCGGCGGGACCGGCGCGCTGTCGGTCGTCGCGCTCGACGTCGGGCAAGGCGACGCGATCCTCATCAGGACGCCGCACGGCGCGGACATCCTGATCGACGGCGGTCCGCCGTCGGGACATGTCGTCGAGAAGCTCGGTGAGCACCTGCCGCCATCGAATCGCGAGATCGAGCTGGTCATCGTGACGCATACGGATGCCGATCACATCGGCGGCCTTGCCGACCTCGCGGCGCACTACCGCATCGGCCGCGTGCTCGATGCCGGAACGTCCAGCTCGAATCCGACCTATGCGAAATGGCTCGGTGCTTTGGACGATCAACGCACTGCGCGCATGACAGCCCGTGCAGGCGTCGTGGTGAACATCGATGATGTGCGCTGTACCGTCGTGTGGCCGCAGACCGATGCGGACCTCGTGAAGGCGAGCGTCAACGATACGTCCGTCATTGTGGAGATGGAGTATGGTGCGACGTCGTTCCTCTTCACCGGTGACGCTGGTGCGGAGGTCGAAGAGCGGCTGTTGCAGCGTCAGGCCGTGCGTCATGTCGATGTGTTGAAGGTCGCTCACCACGGCAGCGTGTACTCGTCGAGCGTCGAGTATCTCGATGCGGTCAAACCTGACTTTGCGATCATCTCGGCGGGCCGGGGTAATAGCTATGGCCATCCGCACGGTATCGTCATTGACCGGCTGAAGGCGAGGGGAGCGGAGGTGTTGAGGACGGATGTGGTTGGGGATGTGAGGGTGGTGAGTGATGGGAGGAAGGTAACAATTGACAGGTGACTAGTGACAGGTGACGGATGACTTGTGACGCCTAACTCTTGACACTTAACACATGACAAATGACGCATGACTTTTAACAACTGATAATCATCATATACTGCATTACGATATGAATATGACCATCGACTACAACAAACGTTTCCGATTCAGGCGGTTCCCGGTGTATCAGGAATCGAAATCGTTGGCGCTCAGGGTAAGAGAGGTTTGCAGACGTTTTCCACCATTCGAATACAGTTTGAAAAGCCAGCTGACTCGGGCTGCTGATTCGGTCGTGCTTAACATCGCTGAAGGATCGGAACGGGGTACTGACCGTGACTTTGCACGGTTTCTGACCACGTCACGCGCTTCAGCCAATGAGGTTGTCGCAGTTCTCGACATCGCCCGCGATCTTGGATATGTCAATGAGATAGTCCACGATGATTTATTACGGAAGATCGCTCTGCTCGCAAATCAACTGACAGCTTTTCGGAAACAGCTCATCACATAGAGTCAAGCGTTAAGCGTCATTCGTCATGTGTTTTTCTCCCCTTGACATTTCCCAGACTTTGTAGTAAGGTTGCCCGTTGCATCATGCAACTTTGTCGCTCATCGACAAACAACTCTTCGCAGTCGCTGCGGAGTTCATATAGTTATCAGTTATAACCCTAACCTAGGCCAATCTTCGCGCATCTGGCGAAGTAGAGATACCCACTGAAACCGATTCGCGGACGCAGGGTGCGTTGCGGTCTACGCAGTCTACCACAGGAAACAGAGGAGAATCACCATGAGCGCCCTAAGCGGTCACCGGCACTCCGTTCCGAAGCAGGTGATGGTCAACCTCTTCATTCAGGCGTCGATGGAAATCGGCATGCCCTGGCTGAAGAAACAGAACGAGGTGCTGTACCAGAAGCTCGGCTGGCTCGCACAGAATCAGAGCAGCCAACTGCAGGTCGCAATCGGCGGCGCTGCATCGGCTGCCGAAGTCATGTTCGATGCACTGCCTATCCTCAAGGACAATGTGAAGGGCGTGATCGACGAGATTCTCGAGACCCTCGGGGGCAGCACGGTACAGTACTTCAAAGGACGAGACCTCGGACTGCCCAAGGACTACAAGGTCGAGGGCGGTCTCAGCGGGCTCGTCAGCGAGTTCTTCACGGCCCTCGCCGATGCATTCAAGGCGTCGGCCGGGAAGGTGCAGGAGCTTTTCAAGTTCAAGCTCCCGAGCGGCGCGGCGAAAGTGCGCGGCAGCAATTCACTGACGCATCTGGCCGCGCTCTCCGAGCGCGACATGACCAAGTCCAAGGTCCTGGTCCGCAGGTGGCTGAAGGCCATCGCGGGCCTGCCGAAGAACCTGCAGGACGATCTGCGGCGCATCGACCCAGAACTCTGCGTTCCGGGCGTCATCGAGGGACTTCTGAAGATGACGGATGAGGAACGTAACCAGGCCATCGAGAAGATGGCCAAGAACACGCTGGAAGAGGAGCTCGGAGAAGGCGTTTCGATCGCCACGAGTCTCGTTCGACCCGTA
This sequence comes from uncultured Gammaproteobacteria bacterium, assembly GCA_964349545.1. Classification (GTDB taxonomy): domain Bacteria; phylum Patescibacteriota; class Patescibacteriia; order SBBC01; family SBBC01; genus CAINXF01. Next base: position 2,964 of record CAYGGS010000049.1, on the reverse strand, counting down.
GTCCATGGGTTTAGGGACTGGCTCGAGCGACGCAAGCAGTTGCACGAAGCGGCCCGCCGTTCCGCTGCACCGACCACTCCGTCGACCACTCCGCCGGCCACGCCGACGGCAACCCCGTAAGGAGGACGTCATGAGTCCCGAACCTGTTCCTGGCACGCCGTCCCCGAGCGGGGAGGATGCCGCGGATCGCACGAAGCCCGACTTCACCGAGCAGATCAAGACGCTCGGCCTGGCCGGTGCCATCGTGACGGCGGTCGTTGCCGGTTTCAAGGGCGCGACCAACTCGCCGGAATTCAAGAAGATGGTCGATGATGTTGGTGCGATACTGAGCTTGATGCCGTCGGTTCTGAAGGATGAACTGACGGCCGATTCCGGTATCACCGCAACGCACCGTGCAGAGATTCTGCAGTTCGAGCAGCGGTATCGTACGCAGGCGGAAGAGGAGCGCAGTCGCGCGTTCCCGCGTCTGCGATGCAGAACGAAGTGGATGACCGCGCTGTTCCTGCCGCTGTACCCGGTCCGGTGGATGCTCTGGTTCATGATTCCGGCTCCGCTCTGGACAGCCATCCGGCGTTCTGCGGAGGAAGCGCCGGCTCAGGATCGCGGTCATCTGCGCGTGCTGTTCGGAGCGACCAAGGCGTATTTCGGACGGATGTTCCAGCTCATCAAGCTGGAAGTCGTGTTCGCGTACGTCGGCCTGCTGGTCGTCGAGCTCGTGAAGTGGGTCGGGACGATCCTCTTCGGAATCTGGTGCCACACAGTCGTATACAACGCCTGGCATACGCTGGGCGATGAACAGACACGCTTGGCCTTGATCGGGCTGTGGGTCTGGAAGGTCCTGTTCCCGATCTTCGGGTTCTGGCTGGTGGCGAATGCGCTGCACTATGCCTACTGGCTCCGGATGTTCCCGAACCTGGCGATCGTCGGTGGACTACTCGGCTTCTTGAGGGGAAGCCGTCCGCGGCCGAAGGCCAAGGATAGCGCCGCTGCCGGAGATAATCGCGGCATGGCGGACAGCATCGGCGAAGGCGCAGGCAACATGGTCTTCACCTGGTCGACCAAGGGCCAGAACGAAGGCATGTGGTACAACGTCTGCGCCGTACTCCTGCTGGTAGTTCCGTTCTTCATGTTCTGGCACCCAGCGTTCATGTTCGTCGCCGCGGTTGCTGTCATGCTCCTCTGGCAGGCCAGCACGAACCTCGGCAACAACATGACTGCCGAGGGTTACCGGGTCGTGGAAGACAAGACGTACGAAGCGCTCGCTGACGACGTGGAAAAACCCGGTCAGAAGAAGGTCGTGACCGGGCACAAGTACGCGCGTGCGCCGTCGCATTGGTACGTGGTGTACGGGAGCATCGGTGTCGTCGCGCTGCTCATCATTGTCTCGTTCGTCAACTTCGGGACGACGGTCGCTGCGCTGAGCCTCAAGG
>CAYGGS010000049.1:899-1524 GCA_964349545.1 uncultured Gammaproteobacteria bacterium | reverse complement strand
GGCCGGCGCCAAGCTGACCGAGCAGGAGATGGAGGCGTTCAGCCGCGACCAGGCTCGAGAGTTGAACCGGCTGCAGGCGGCGGTCGACAAGATCGCCAGCGACATGCGTCTCCGGGATTCGCTTGTTGCCGAGCGGAGCCAGGTGGACAGCATCCTGGCGCCGGATGGTACGCCCGCGCGGCTGCGGATGTTCAATGCCGAGAAGCAGGCGAAGCTCCGGGCCATCGACGCCAAGCTGGCGGCGATGGCGGACCTGCGAACGCAGTACTTCGCGGTTCAGAACCGGATCGTCGCGGTGCAGTCGGTCGACACGATTGCCGTCCGCGATTCGATCAATGAGTCGGTCGGCGAAGCCATGACCGCGTTCGAAGCGGTCGGGATCGCCGGGTCGTCGAAGAAGATGACCACCCGCGAACGCTACAACTTCAAGCACCAGGAATGGGTCAGGGCTGTTCGCGACTCGCTGCGGTGGAGGGCGGACTCACTGCGGATGCGAGAAGCACAGAGCCGGCTCATGACGATGCCGAGCGGAGAGGACAGCGCGTCCGCCGCCGCCGTCGACGCGGGTGACGTCGGTCCCTACGACCCGTCGGAAGCGACGGTGACCTGGGATGGGCATCGGAAC
>CAYGGS010000049.1:0-889 GCA_964349545.1 uncultured Gammaproteobacteria bacterium | reverse complement strand
TCATAGGACCCGGCGCAACATCGAAGCTGAGTTCGAGCGGAGCATGCCGGGACAGTTCGTCGAAGGGCTGACGCGGATGCGCTGGTTCGGCTACGGCTTCGCTGCCACGTACTTCGGTACGCTGGCAATGGCCGCAGGCGCGCTCTTCCTCGCCATCAAGGGAGCGAAGTGGCCCTGGTTCCCGTCGCTGTTGCTGTACGGTTTCCTGATCTGGCTGTTCCCGAACGTGACAGGACTCTTCTTCACGATCGGGTTCATGCTCATCAGCGCCGTGTACGTGTTGTCGCAGGGCATCCAGCTCATCAAGAGCGAAAAGGGACTGCTGCTGCTCTTCACGATGATGGCGTACGCGTTCGGGATCTGGGCTCTGCACACCATGGTCGAGTTCCCGACCATGATCGCGACCGTGTTCGCAACGCTCGGGCTGGTCACGTTCCTGATCATCGCGAACGACCGGCTTCGCCCGCAGCCCGCGCACTGACAACTACTCTCTCCGGAGAAAGGTAGGGAACCGGAGAAAGCAATGCTCGTTGAGGGCGGATCGGATACAGAACAGATACCATGTTCTGCCCGACCGCCCTTTTCGTTTTGCTTTTTTTCTGCTAGATTTCAGTCAGTTACGCAGCTAATCACTTCGTCCCGTGATCGCACAGGACCCCTCCCCGGAAGTCGCTACACCAACGTTCAGGTTGCTTGCCGTATCGATGGCGCTCATCCTCGTGCTGTCGTCGTTCATGTTCTTCTGGCGGCTCGGGGACAAGCCCCTCGAGAACTGGGATGAGGGCATCCATGCCGAGGTTACGCGCGAGATGTACCGCGAGGGTCACGTCATGACCATGACGTACCGCGAGCAGCTGTACACGGCAAAGCCGCCGCTACGGTTCTGGAT
>CAYGGS010000048.1:0-7244 GCA_964349545.1 uncultured Gammaproteobacteria bacterium | reverse complement strand
GGGGAAGGGAGGAAGTCGAGCGAAGCGAGACGACGGAATGGGGTCATACACCTCCCCTTTCCAAGGGGAGGGGAGGAAGGCCGGCGAAGCCGGACGACGGAGAGGGGTCACGACTCCCCTCGTTTTTAGTCTATTCTTTTCTCGAAATACTTCCTGATGGCCTTTTCCGAGGGGCCATACATCGGCTTCGGGAGCGCATCGAGCGGGAACCATTCCCATTTTGTGATCTTCTCCGGTTCCATCGCCCGCACATCGCCTTTGAAATCGGTGCACAAGAATTCTATTGTCACATAATGCGCGTCCGAAACGATATCATCATTGATACAAAGAATGGAAAATGCTCCGAGTTCCAGACCGGTTTCTTCCTTCGTTTCGCGACGAGCACAATCCGCTAGCGTCTCCCCAAAATGCAGCTTCCCACCGGGCATGGTCCACGTGCCTTCGCCATGGAGCTCGCTTCCCGCTTTTCGATAATCAGGATTTCGAAAACCAAACAGCACCTTGCCGTCCCGCAGGAGCATGATACCCGTGCCAACACCAACCTTTTTTTCACTCATATCTCAGTACGTTGACCGAATCATCGCGTCAGCTTGCTCAGCGGATCAGACGGCTTGATCAAATCTTTTGATCGGTCACGTTTTTTTGACGCCACTATGTAAATGACAATAACTACCGGTACAGCTACCGCCAGGGTTTTCAGCGTAGCAGAGTTTGAGTCGTTATCCGTGGAAAAAAAGTATGCAAAACTACCCAATACAACAGCCCAGCAGATGATCGTCATGATCCACCCTTCTTTCGAAATTGGAACAAACATGTTCATTGATCGTTTAAACCAAAACTGGCTCATAACATATTCCTATTTAAATGTTACTCATACCGTAGTGCTTCAATAGGATCTTTCCGCGCCGCCCTGATCGCCGGTAGCAGGCCGAAGATAACGCCCACCCCGAGCGAGAACAGCGTCGCGACCAGTATCGAATACCAGTCCACAACGATGGTAATGCCGGCTTTCTGATGCACGATGCTGCTCGCTATAGTCACGATGCCGACGCCGATCGCTCCGCCGACCAGTCCCAGGGTGACCGACTCCGCGAGGAACTGGCCGAGGATGGAGGCCCGGGTCGCGCCTAAGGCCTTGCGTACGCCGATCTCCTTCGTCCGCTCGGACACCGCGACGAGCATGATGTTCATGATGCCGATACCGCCGACGATGAGCGAGATGGACGCGAGCGCGACGATCGCCTTCGTGATGAGGCCTAATATCCTGTCGACGACCTTCAGGATGTCGTCCTTCGTGAAGACCGTCGTATCGTCCGCGCCGTGCAGTTCCTTGAGCTTCGTCTCGATCGTGACCTTAACGGCCTTCGCGTCCGCCTCGTCGCTCGCCTTCACGCCGATACGGAATATCTGCGTATTCGGGTTGACGGCCTTCGCCGTCTTGAACGGCACGACGGCGAGGCCGGCCGAATCGCTTCCGCCGGCGCTCGAGAACAGGGAGTTCGTCTGCTCCATTTCTACCGTCCCGATCACCGTAAAGTCGTTCTTGCCGAGCGTCACGGTCTTGCCGATGACGTCCTTCGAGGCGACGCCGGGGAACAACAGCGCCGCCGACTCCTTGCCGAGCACGATGACCTTGTCGGCCGCGTCGTTCTCGGCGGACGTAAAGAACCGGCCGTCCGCGATCCTATACATGCTCATGAATTCCAGCAGGTTCGGCTCTGCGGCGAGCACCATGGCGCCGGCAGCCTGGTTCGTTCCGGCGGTCGGCAAGGCCGCCATGAGACCGATCACCATGACGTTCGTGATGTCCGGAAGCTGTTTGATCGCAACGACATCGGCATCGGTGAGCGTCGAGGCGCCGACCGAGGCCGCCGGGTTGAAACCGCCACCAGCCGTCTGCACCTTGCCCGAGATCACGAAGAGGACGTTGGTGCCGAGCTGCGTGATCTCGCTCGATACGTCCTTCTTGATGCCATTGCCGAGGCCGATGAGCGCTATGATCTGCGCGACGCCGATGATGACACCGAGCATCGTCAGGACGGACCTGGTCTTCTTCGTCCAGAGTGAGGAAAGCGCGGCCTTGATGACCGGGAAAAAAATCATACGATAAAATTCCAAACAATTCTCAAATTCCAATGACCCGGTGACCGAAACATGTTTCGGAAATTGAAATAGTGGTCATTGGCTGTTGTTTGGAATTTGGAATTTGTCCTTTGATATTTCATGCTACGATCCTCCCGTCCTTCATATGCACGGTCCGGTTCGTGCGCTGTGCGAGCTCGTCGTTATGCGTGACCAGCAGGATCGTCATTCCTTTCTTGTTCAAATCCTCGAGGATGGTCATGACCTCCTCGCCGCTCTTCGTGTCGAGGTTACCGGTCGGCTCATCCGCGAGCAGGACACGCGGAGAGTTCATGAGCGCGCGGGCGATCGCGACGCGCTGGCGCTCACCTCCGGACAACTGGTTCGGCCGCGCCTTTAGCCGATGCGAAAGGCCGACCTGCTCGAGCAATTTTTTCGCGCGGTCATTCGCTCCCCTCCTACCCAATGAGGAGTTGGGTGATGCTTTTGAATACATGGCTGGCAACGCGACGTTGCCGAGCGTCGTCATGTTCGGTAATAGGTTGAAGTTCTGGAACACGAACCCGATGAACTCGCTCCGCAGTTTCGCCTGCGCGCCATCGCTCATCGCGGTCGATACCGGCTTACCGTCAAGGAGGTAGTCGCCTGTCGTCGGCCGGTCGAGGAGACCGATCATGTTCATGAGCGTCGACTTGCCCGATCCCGAGTGTCCCATGATCGCGACGAGCTCCCCTTTTTCGATCGACAAAGACGCATCGACGACCGCATTGACGTCAACCGTGTCGAGCTTGAACGTTTTCGAGATGTGCTTTAGTTCGATGAGGGGCATACAGAAGAATAGTGTATCATAGCAGCAATGTTCCACGATATATCCCACTCTTGGAATAGTCTTGACATAAGGATAAAAGCCCATTATACTGTGTCTACGTTCGATTTTGAGTGGAAAACCTGTTGAAAGTCGAATCCAACCCAATACCTAGCCAATTCCTATGACCTCTACACTAGTAACCCAGAAAACCGGCGGATAGCCACCCTATTTTGGTGTGCGACCGCCGAAAGGCGGTTTTTTGTTCTCACCCACCTTGAAATCAAGTATCACAAGGTGAGAACAATCCCGAGCGAAGTCGAGCAGGGCTCGACGAGCCGAGGGGTCCCGAGGATCATTACATCACTAAAGAAGATCGAAGAAGACTCATCACGAACGTGAACGTGACGGATCCCCTTTGCTCTTCATATAGTGTTGCGGGTGTGAGCTGCACGTGGCCGGTAATCCCATCTGGGTAAAACCACGAGCGGCACCCCGCATAATCTTGCCCCAAGCGAAGGCTTGGGCGGCGCGCGTCTCGGCATTGATCGAGCGAAGCGAAGTCCGATGACCGCGCGCCGCCCTCTATGGGGCACATTGTACACCTCGGGTGAGTCACAGTGACAAATCAGAGCCCGCTTGCCTCCTCTTCGCAAGCTGTACTTGAGCGGGATGGTGATCCTCTGACCAATGCGGTGATCGTCATAGTTGCCGCAGCTGACCCCGAGGTCAAATAGTGTCGCGTCGACACGTATCAAATCCTCTACAATAACGCCCGGTTCAGAGGGAGGTAACGATCGACGCGACACTACCTCCTCCTCCACGACAGCCGATTGTCCGAACGACGGACAGACGAGTGTTGTGAAGAAGCCACTGACGAACCTCATGTTGTTTGACAATTTAATAGCATAGGGTTGAGCATCTTACTTGCATCGAACGATCGATGTAAGTAGAACAATTGTAATTAGTGAATTAGAAAGTACCGTATCACTACCTTCTTCGTACTGTCTGTCGCGCAAGCGGCACGATAGAGGGAAGGGGGGAGCGCCGGAGGAGGAAACCGTAGGTTTCCTACCCGGACTTCGTGATTACGGTTGAACAACGTAAGGGCGTACGGTGGATGCCTTGACATCGCGCAGCGAAGAAGGACGTAGGAACCTGCGATAAGCCTCGGGGAGGTGGTAACCAACCTGTGATCCGGGGATGTCCGAATGGGGAAACCCCACTGATGGAAGATCAGTGACCCGCAGCTGAACACATAGGCTGTGAGGAGCGCACCTGGCGAATTGAAACATCTTAGTAGCCAGTGGAAAAGAAAAAAAACGGCGCAGTAATGCGCCGCCATTCCCAAAGTAGTGGCGAGCGAAATGGGAAAAGCCAAAACCTGTATAGCTTCTTCCGCAAGGGAGATAGGGTCCAAGCCCACATGCTGTAGGGGTGTTGCGAGACGTAACGTCTAAAGCTTGTCCCGGACTTGTTCCGGGACCCAGCAGGTTTGTTAAGCCGGTTTCGGCCGGACTAACGGACCCCGCATCAAGTGCGGGGTCGCCCTGTCGGGCGACTTTAGGAGTAGAGCGTATGTTTAACTTTTATCCTGCCTGTTGAATTAGTGAGGCGGGATAAAGGTTCGACCAGTCCATAGTCGAACGGCCTGGAACGGCCGGCCAGAGACGGTGAGAGCCCGGTAGACGAAATGGACCCTCAAAAGCTTTACTGGTTACTTTGCTCGAGTAGCACGAGACTCGTGAAATCTTGTGTGAATCTGGGAGGACTAGACTTCCAAGGCTAAATATGCGCGACGTTCGATAGTGAACAAGTACCGTGAGGGAAAGGTGAAAAGCACCCCGGTGAGGGGAATGAAATAGTATCTGAAACCGTAACGCCTACAAGCAGTCAACGCCGTGCTTCGCACTGGCAAATTCCAATTTCAAAGCATCAAATTCCACACGATCGAATTTGGGGCTTGGTGTTTGTTTATTGGGATTTTCCGGCGCGGAGCGCGGTTATGGCGTGCCTATTGAAGAATGAACCAACGACTTCGTTCCGTGTCGTTCGACTAATCCCGCGAGGGAGGAGTCATAGTGAAAGCAAGCCCGAATAGGGCGACCGTTCACTTATGAACGAGACCTTTACCGGTCTCATTCATGGGTGGACAGATGATGCGGACGAGACCCGAAGCCGGGTGAGCTACCCATGGCCAGGATGAAGCGCAGGTAACACTGCGTGGAGGTCCGAACTCATAAGCCGTGCAACACTTTGAGATGAGCTGTGGGTAGAGGAGAAATTCCAATCGAACTCGGCGATAGCTGGTTCTCCTCGAAATAGCTGTTGGGCTAGCCTCGTGTACTAACGATCGGAGGTAGAGCACTGAAAGGGATTGGATGCCGCAAGGCTACCAATTCCTACCAAACTCCGAATGCCGGTCGTCGAATCACGGGAGTCAGACTGTGAGGTCAAAGCTTCACCAGTCAAAAGGGAAAGAGCCCAGATCCCATGTTAAGGCCCCAAAATCGTGGCTCAGTGTAAAGGAGGTGGGGTGACTGAAACAACCAGGAGGTTGGCTTAGAAGCAGCCATCCTTTAAAGAAAGCGTAATAGCTCACTGGTCAAGTTACTCTGCGCCGACAATGTATCGGGACTTAAGCCACGTGCCGAAACAGGGAATCCTCCTTCGCTCTTTGCTCCGCAAAGAGCTACGGCGGACGAGTCCCCTCTTAATCAGAGGGCTTGTCCTCCGAAGCTCCGAACGAAGTAAGGAGCGAAGGAGGATGGTAGAGGAGCGTTCCGTACGCATTGAAGCGGGACCGTAAGGAACCGTGGAGTGTACGGAAGTGCGAATGTTGGTATAAGTAGCAATAATCCGGGTGCAAACCCCGGACACCGCAAACCCAAGGTTTCCTGGGCAACGAAAATCGTCCCAGGGTGAGTCGGTCCTAAGGCGAGGCCGAAAGGCGTAGTCGATGGACAGCAGGTTAATATTCCTGCACTGCCGGGTGATTATCGGCATGGTGCGCATTGCTTCGGATCGGGCGTGTTCTGGTTATACACGCTTCCTGCCGCAAGGTGGGATGCAGGTGAAGCCGCAAGGCGGAACCAATTCGATCGTATGCGGTGCCGAGAAAAGCCATGCTGTCACGTCATCCGGTGACCGTACCGTAAACCGACACAGGTGGGTGGGCAGCTAATCTGCCAAGGTGTACGAGAGAAACATCGTTTAGGAACTCGGCAACACAATGGCCGTACCTTCGGTATATGGCCTACCCCACACCAATCTTGCTCCTGATAGCAGGATGGATGTGGATCCAATCATGTACAAGATAGTAACTACGACGCACGAGTGCGTCGTCGGTATTATCGGTGGTAAGATTGGTGTGGGGTTGAAATTAATGACGTCAAGCGACTGTTTATCAAAAACTTAGGTCCCTGCCAAAGCGCAAGCTGATGTATAGGGGCTGATGCCTGGCCAGTGTCAGAACGTTAAGGGGAGAGGTGCAAGCCTTGAACCGAAGCGCTGATGAACGCCGGCGGTAACTATAACCGTCCTAAGGTTTGCCACAACACCACGCGTGGTGTGGCGAAGGACTGGGACGGTTGTAGCAAGTAAACAGTCAATAGAGAGTGCAGTAAGGAACAGTAACTGCCTCGTCATGCAGTAATGTATGAATGGTCCTAAAAAATACTCGGCTATATCGGTGAAATTCTGGATACCCGCTTTCGCGGGTATGACAAGAACAACACCGAGGGAAGTCCACGTGACCCCGTAGAGACTACATGCCAAGCTCCTGTGATGAACAGGATGAAGATATAGTCCGATCTCCATGGCAACATGGACGCATCCCCCAACGGCGCGAGCGATAGTGAGCGCCGTCTCAAATGGCCCGTCGCCGAGGAAGCCGAGCGTCGAACTTGCTTCGCGCGAGGCTGACGACAGCGACACCATGAAGGGAAAGGGGGAGCATCGGAGGGGGAAACCGTAGGTTTCCCACCCGAACGTTTGAGCGAAATTCCTTGTCGGGTAAGTTCCGACCTGCACGAATGGCATAACGACTTGACGACTCTCTCAACGATGTACTCGGCGAAATTACAAGACGAGTAAAGATGCTCGTTACCCGCAGTTAGACGAAAAGACCCCGTGAAGCTTTACTACAACTTGGCATTGAGCTGTTATTGTGCTTGCTGAGCATACGTGGGAGACTTTGAAGCCCTGATTTCGGTTGGGGTGGAGTCGCAACATGAGATACCACGCTAGTGTGATGACAGTTCTAACCGTTCGACCTTATCGGCCGAACGGAACAGTGTCTGGTGGGTAGTTTAACTGGGGCGGTTGCCTCCTAAAATGTAACGGAGGCGTTTACAAA
>CAYGGS010000047.1:0-7375 GCA_964349545.1 uncultured Gammaproteobacteria bacterium | reverse complement strand
TCAGCCACGAATCCAGGTCGCGCTTCGCCGCTGCGCGGTCGACGGCGTAGAGCATGGCGGCCTGGTAGATGCCGAACTCCTGCGGGGTACCGAACGCACCGGTAAGGTACGCATCGACCGGCGCGGCCGATGGCTTGCCATGCTGCGGGAACGCGATGCTGTGGACCCGTTTCCCTTGTTTCCGCAGAGCCCTCGCAAGAAGCGCGGCCTGGGTCGCCTTGCCCGAGCCGTCGGTACCTTCGATCGCGATGAACCGTCCGCGCGCCATGGTTATCTGCTCCACTTCGCGATGACCGCATCGACCTCCGCGAACAGCTCGCGCTTCGTGCCGACGTTATCGATGCGGACGTCCGCGCGTCGCCCGACCGCGGGGATCTCCACTTCCGATGCCAGCGTCTTCTCGACCGCGATGTACTGTTTCAGGGTGAACTGATCGTCCAATCGGACGTTGCTGCGGCGCCGTTTCGCACGTTGCCAGCGCAGTTCCACCGGAGCGGTGATATAGATGAGCTTCGTACGGGGAAATTTCCGGAATTCCTTCAGTTCGGCCTTCTTCCGAATGCCCTCGAGCACGACCACCTGTGCTTTCGATGCGGCTGCACGCAGCATGAGCGCCCGTACGAGCACGCCGCCGCCGAACGTCATCCGCATGGCCTCCGCCATGGTGCTCTGATTAGTACGGTCACGTACGTCAAGACCGAGCGCGATGAGGAGCTCGTTCACAAGGTTCGAGAACCGGAACGCCACGAACCCACGCCGCTTTCCGAGACGCTGAAAGACGATGGATTTCCCGCTGCTCTTCTCCCCGACGATCGCGACGATCAGCGGACGGGCCATGCTATCCCGTTAGAGAGTTATCAAATGATGCGAGAAGTATCTTCATACATGAGATGGTGGTATTCATGCGGCTTTCTAACGGGACTACTCGAAGTTCCTGTGGATCTTCGACGCCTGCGGTTCGGTGTCGCCGTAGTACTTGTGGTGCTTTGCCCCATACGGCACGTCGGCCCTCGAGGACAGGATATGGTACGACATCTGCGCGATCGGCATCTTGTAGTACAGCTTCACGGGCAGCGGCGAGAGGTTCGAGAGCTCGAGCGTCGGGTGGAGCGTGTTGCCCGGATCGATGTAGCCGGCGGTCGCGTGGATGATGATGCCGATGCGGCCGAGACTGCTCTTACCCTCGAGCCGGCCGACAATATCGTCCTTGAAGCCGGTCTTCTCGATCGTGACCCCGAGCGCGAACTGGTTCGGGTGGAGGATGAACGGTTCGTTCTCGGCGATCTCGACGCGCTTCATGAGGTCGGCCACCGGCTTCTTCACGTCGATCTCGGTGAACCGCCCCGTGTCGAATACGAGGAAGACCTTGCCGAGGTGCAGGTCGACCGACGCCGGCTGGATCGCGTCGGGGAACAGCGGGTCGATGGTGATACGCTTCTCGGCGAGCGCCTTTTTGATGTCGTGATCTGAAAGAATCATGGTGGTAACTATTACTTACTGCGCGCCGATGACGGATCGACCTTCACGGCCGGTCCCATCGTCGAAGCGAGCGTCATGTTCTGGAGGTAGATGCCCTTCGATTCCGATGGCTTCGCCTTGAGGACGGCTTCGAGCATCGTCGAGATGTTTTCGACCAGCTTCTGATCGTCGAACGACACCTTGCCGACGGCGATGTGGAGGTTGCCGGTCTTGTCGGTCCGGAACGCGATCTTACCGCCCATGAGCTCCTTCACGACCGCGGCGGGGTTCGGGTTGATCGTCTCGTTCTTCGGGTTCGGCATGAGGCCACGCGTACCGAGGAGCTTCGCGATCGGCGCGAGCAGCCGCATCATGTCCGGCGTGGCGACCGCGATGTCGAAATCGGTCGTCTCCTTCTCCTTGATCTGCTTGACGAGGTCCTCGCCGCCGACGATCTCGGCGCCGGCGGTCTTCGCCTCATCGGCCGCCTTGCCGTTCGCGAACACGGCGATACGGAGCTTCTTGCCCGTGCCGTGCGGCAGCTTCACCGTACCGCGGACCATCTGGTCGGCCTTCGCAGCGTCGATGCCGAGATGGAAATGGAGCTCGACGGACGCGTCGAACTTGACCGTCGAGGTCTTCTTCGCGAGCGCGACCGCCTCGGCGAGGGGATAGCTCTTCACCGCATCGACCGTTCCGGCCGCAGCGCGATATCGTTTACTATGTGTCATGCTGGTTCCTTTCGTGGTACGAGCCCCCACCGTCGCTCCTCCGGAGCTATGGTGGACAAGCCCTTGAATGGCGGGCTTGCCTGCCGTAGCCCGTAAGGGCGAAGGCATGGTCCCACAAATGAATAAGTAAAGTTATACCACCGGCGCGGGAGGCGGCGTCTTTGCCTCGGACGAGGTTTCGCGGCGGATGGTATAGAAGTGGTAGACGAACAGCGGTGCCATGATAAGGAGCAACGGCAGGTAGTTCGCGAGGTCGGTCTGCGTGCTGTCGGACTGCATCGGGTTCACCGTCCTCTTCTGCCATGTCGCGTAATCGGTCTTCCACTCGTTCGCGAGCGTGACGTCGCCGGCGCTCAATCCGCACTTCTCCGCGCAGTTGATGACGCTGTTGATCGGGTTCAGGTCGTACGACGGGTAGCCCGTGACCGAGGGCTCGACCGCGGTGGTGTTCGATGGTGAATCCTGCAATTTGAACACCGACTTCAGAACGGTGTTGATCAGGAGCGCGCCTGCCACAACCGTGGCGACCAATCCGGTGAGCGAGAAGATGTAGTAGTAGACCGTGCGAAGCATGCTCGTCTTGCCATGCTCGTCGCGGAACCGTTTCGCCTCGCGGCGCGAGGTCCTGATGAAGAACCACCAGTAGAGCGGCAGCGCTACGATCAGGAACGACAGTGCGGTCACGACGTCGCGCTTCTCGTTCGTAGTCAACGCACCGTCGGCGTTCTGTTCCTTCCACGTTGCGTAGTCGGACTTCCACTGAGCGACCGCAGTCTTATCGGCGTCGGTCAGCTGGCAGGTATCTTTGCAATCGTACAACTGGCCGATCCCTGCCTTATCCTGGAACAGCATCGGCATCGGCGGTACGTTCTGGTATGCGTAGGTGTTGGGCTGCGCCTTCTTGAACACCCAAGCGCGCGCGCCCTCCTGGACGAGGAACAGCGACGACACGACGATGATCGCGAGCATCACCAGCGACACGATGTACGTGAACGCGGACTTCACGGCCTCGCCGCGTCCCGAGGTCTTCCCTTCCTGGACGATGGCAATGAGGACGAGGATGATCGCCCCGACAGCCGTCACTCCGACCATGATACCCATCATCGCACCAGCGATGTTGTTCATACGGTTACCCCTCTATGGTAATGCCCATGTTCCGGGCCGTGCCTTCGATGATGCGCATGGCGCCTTCGAGGTCCTTCGCGTTGAGGTCCGGCATCTTCTTCTCGGCGATCTCCTTGATCTGCGCCTTCGTGACCTTGCCGACCTTCGTACGGAGCGGATCGCCGCTCCCCTTCTCTAGCCCTGCGGCCTTCTTCAGGAGTTCCGCGGCGGGCGGCGTCTTCAGGATGAACGTATAGGTCCGGTCCTCGAACACGGTCAATTCGACCGGCGTGACCTCGCCCTTGCGGTCCTTCGTCTGGTCGTTGAACTGTTTGACGAACTGCGCGATGTTCAAACCGTGCGGTCCCAATGCCGTACCGACCGGAGGCGCGGGCGTCGCGGTGCCGCCGGGGATCTGAAGCTTGATGACGGTCTTAATTTTTTTAGCCATAGTGATGACCCTTGACCCGTGACACCTGACTCCTGACGGTCAGCCGTCAGGGGTAATGTGTCAGGCGTTCTTCGTTAAATCTTCTTAACCTGTAAAAAGTCCAACTCAACCGGTGTTTCCCTCCCGAACATCGACACCAGCACCTTCACCTTGCCGCGGGCCTCGTCGAGCTCGTTGACCTTGCCTTCGAAGTCCTTGAACGGACCGTCGACGATACGGACCGGCGAGCCGACCATGACGTCGATCTTGTACTTCGGCTCCTCGACGCCCATGCGCTTCTGGAGCGCCTTGACCTCCTCTTCGGAGATCGGTGTCGGCGTCGTGCCGGAACCGACAAACCCGGTCACGTTCGGCGTGTTGCGGACCACGTACCACGAGTCGTCCGTCACGATCATCTCGACGAGCACGTAGCCCGGAAAGATCTTCTCGGTGACGACCTTGCGCTTGCCGTTCTTGATGCGGATCTTGTTCTCGGTCGGGATGAGGACGTTGAAGATCTTGTCCTCCATATCCATCGACTCGATACGCTGACGGAGGTTACGGGAAACGTTCTCCTCGTACCCGGAATAGGTATGGAGCACGTACCACCGGCGACCCTGTTGGAGCGTTTGCTTCGGCATGTTATTTGACGACTAATTTTTCAAGTCCGATGTTCATGAGAAGGTCGAGCAATCCGAGGAACACCGCAACGACCAGGCTGATCGCGACGACCAGGATGGTGTCATTGACGGTTTTCTTGCGCGAGGGCCAGACGACCTTCTTAAGCTCGTCCCGGGACTCGCGGAAATATGAGATGAGACGGTTTGCCACGGTTTCTTGGTCCTAAAATACCCCTTGCGGGGCTCGTATGTGGATACTGTACCGCACCGGCCATAGTGGTGTCAAGCGATCGTCACAGACACATCCAAACCGACACATTCCACAAATATCGTTACATAAACCACGTTGTTGTACGCCCATGTAATTGAACGATGTTTCCACCGTCATACTAGGTGCGACATTGGATTCTTATTCATTAACCAAGAGGAGGTACTCGGTTAGAGAAACGCTAATCAAAGCTGTATTTCGAAAGGAATTTCATCATGATTCATCTTAAGTCACGCATACTCATCGTGGCGATAGTTGCGCTCACGGCAGCAAGCGTATACCTGCCGTCGGTAGCGGAAGCTGCATCGGTGAAGAAGATGAGGATCGCCCCGCTCACATCGGCCTCCATCAACGACACTAAGCCTACAAAACAGATCGCTCAAAAGACCAAGGCGACCAAGAACGACACCCACCTAGTGGAGGTCAAAGGTATGGTGCTCAAGGTATCTGCCGATTCCATCACAATCCTCACGTCAAGCGCGAAGCAGCACAAGAAACAGCTGAAGAACCTCAAGGTTCTGAAGTTCGGCATCAATGAAGAGACGCTGGTCATCGGCAAGAGCGGCGACGTCATCCCCAACAACAGCATCCACCGGGGAGACAGGGTCAGCGTATGGGGAACAAAAACGCACAACGGCGTGGCAGTGCTCATTCAGAACTCATCGGTCAGGGTAGTACAGCTTAACGGCATAGTCACCGGTGTAAAGCCGGCGTCATCGTCGTTCTCCATGGACTCGGTGATGCGCGGTATGTTGTTCTTCTCGACGGTCGTGACGAACTCCGACACGATCATGACGAAGGACCTGCACGCCATCAGGCTCACCGATCTCGCGGCAGGCGACCGCGTCACGGTGGAAGGCATCTGGAACTCCTCGAAGAACCAGATCCTCGCGAATCGCGTCATCGTTGACGTCAACGGCACGAGCATCGCGCCGGTCGCCACGATCATCGCTCCCATCACGGGAACCAAATACACCGTCGGACAACCGGTGTCATTCTCGGGTTCCTGCACGGACGTGTTCAACCTTCCGCTCGCGAACTGTACGCTGAGCTGGCAGGTCGATATGATCGATGGATCCGACGTGATGACGGTACTCGGGCCGACAGATCCCAGCACCAGCATGGTCAGTGGCTCGTACACGCCAATGAACGACGAGGTACAATCCTCAACCACGAAGGTACGGATCACCCTTACCGCGACGAATGGCGCGCAGACAGCAACCACGTCCAAGGAGCTCAGTCCGAAAACCGTCATGCTGACGGTCAAGTCGACGCCGATCGGCCTGCAGTTCATGGTTGACGATGCCGTACGAACGAACCTGTTCACCATGCAGGCAGTCGTCGGCAGTACGCACACCGTCGAAGCGATCTCGTCCCAAACATTGAACGGGAAGACCTACGACTTCAATTCATGGTCCGACGCAGGCGCTGCAGCGCACACGATCACGGTTCCGTCGATCAACACGACGTATAACGTGACGTATGTCGTGATCTCGCCGCCCGCGACGTCGCCTTCTGCACCGACAACGACCAAACTGTAACGTCAGGGGGCTTCACTGTTCTCACAACTCGGACACCACGACCGAAACACCCGTATAGACGGGTGTTTTTGGGAATAAACGATATTTGAGGACCGTACCGCAATCTGAGAAGGTGCACCCACAGCTCAATCCTACCAGGCTAACGGCCGACCACTCGTACGTAACACGCGAGTGGCTCACGCTATCATCTGAACGGAAAACGCCTCGAGCAGAAGCCGAGGCGTTGACCGACTGAACAGCGATGCGATTCCCTCCTTACGATGCCTTGCGCACCGGTCCCCCGCTCGCGTACGGGTAGGTCCGCCTTCCGTACCAGGCCAGGAAGAGGTCCGATCCCAGGAGCGCGACCTGCGCGATCGTCACGATGACGAACCGATGCAGGCTGATGTCCGCGAGGAACCCCGCCACGAGGATGACGACGGAGATCGGCAACGACCAGAAGCAGTGCTTCACGATGCTCCGCGCGCGCATCTCGGCCTCGGCCGGGAACTTGCGCATCAGCGCATCGACGGCACGGCCGGTCCGGACCAGGAGCGCGAACGTCCAGAGGGTGACGACAGCCGTCGCACCCATGAGCGACCACTGGTAGAAAGTCATTGTGCCCTCCGTGACGACGGTCAGATGTGCCTCCGACCATAAGTGAGAATCCCTTCGAGATACCGCTCGATGAGCTCTTTCAGAAACTGTACCACCGTGCACCTCGCTTGGAATGGGTTTGTCCGCATATGAACGAGCCGGACGTGGCAGCCGGAACCGGAGAACCACGACGCGATGACCCTAGCATCCGGGACCTTTCCGGTCAATATGGACCGGATATGAAATACCGTCCTGACGGCGGTGTAATAGGATACGTATGGACTGATACGGACAGCGACCCGTATCACCACAACAAGTACGCGCCTTTGCGCGAAAACACCACCCGCTCCAACCCAGTGAGCGGCTGGTGTGCTTTAGTTCCGCGTTCAATCTACCGGCTCGACCGCGTCCGGCCCTTCGTACCGCGCTGAGTTTACCTTCGGCGTCACCGGGTACATCGTGAGCTCCCCAGCCGGGAACGGCCGGAGCATCGCAAGCGCATCGGGCAATGGCAGCTTCCGGTCGAGCCACGCCGCGGCACTATCAGGCAGGAACATCGCCGGCATGCGGTCGTGGATACGTGCGACGAGATCGTCCGCCGGCACCGTAATGATCGTGTAGGTCGGCGTACCCTTCCAGTGCTCCCA
>CAYGGS010000046.1:0-7375 GCA_964349545.1 uncultured Gammaproteobacteria bacterium | reverse complement strand
AACACACCGACCTCGTTCGTCGAGCCGAACCGGTTCTTCACGCTGCGCAGGATCCGGTACGCGTGGTACTGATCGCCCTCGAGGTACAGCACCGTGTCGACGAGGTGCTCGAGCGTCTTCGGTCCGGCGACCGCGCCCTCCTTCGTGACGTGGCCGATGACGAAGATCGCACTGCCCGAACGCTTCGCCGCCTCAAGGAGCTTTACGGTCGCCGCGCGCACCTGGTTCACGCTCCCGGACTCGCTCGGGATGTGCGGCCAGTACATCGTCTGGATCGAATCCACGACGACCATTGCCGGCTCCTCATGGTCGACGGTCGCGACGATCGTCTCGACGTTGGTCTCGCCGAGGAACCGTATCTTCCCGCCGTGCGGCGTCAGGCGGTCGAGCCGGAGCTTCACCTGCGCGGCCGACTCCTCGCCCGAGACGTACAGCACGTCGCCCCGTGCGGCGACCGCCGCGGCGATCTGCAGGACCAGCGTCGACTTCCCGATGCCCGGATCGCCGCCGAGCAGGATGAGCGACCCGGGGACGATGCCGCCCCCGAGCACGCGGTCGACCTCGCCGATGCCTACGGCCAAGCGCTTCGCCTGTGCGCCGGACACGTCGGAAAAGGCGACCGACCTCGTCGGCTTGCCCGTGACCGCACGGCGGTCGTCAGCCGCAGGCGCGGATTCCGCCACCGTCCCCCACTGCCCGCACTCGGGGCACCTGCCCTGCCATTTCGGGAACTGCGCGTCGCAGTTGCTGCACATGAAGAGCGTCTTCGTCGCCATACGCTACCCGAGGATCTTGTTCGCTTCAAGCCACTGATACACGGCGTGTGCGCGCTGTACATATGTCCTGGTCTCGGCATACCCGGGGTTCTTCGTGCACTGCCACCATGTCTGCTTGGCACATGACTTGCTGCAGAAGTTCGCATCGTACCCGCCGTTGTACGCGGCATAGACGTACTGATAGTCGGTGTTCGTACAGATGACGCCGTAATTGCACTCCACTTTCTTCTGTACGGCGCGCTTCCCCGCGTTATCAGGACACGGGTTCGCCCCGAGCGCTTTGAGGTATTTCATGCCTGCCTTGATGTTGGTCTCGGGGTCGAACAGCTTGTTCGGATCCGCCCCGTACTGTTTCCCGGTCGATTGCAGCAGTTGCATGAGACCGTACGCGAGCGGCTTACCGTTCTTATCGCGCGACATGGCGTCCGGCCTCCCGCTCGATTCGATGATCATCACGGTCAGTGCGCGATACATCAATATCCTGTCACCGCCCGCATTGTCGCGGATCAACTGGTCATAGCGTTTGTCCTTGATCCTCTGTACGATTTCCGTGAGGCCGCCCGGAGTGATGTTGATGGAGGCGTCGACGGTCTTTTCCGACGAGGACTGTTCCTCGTACGTCTGGACGACCCGCGCGATGAAGGTAGGAACGATGCTGTGGATGTTCACGAGCGCGGGGTTGATGATGTTCAGGAGCAGGAACGACGTCAGGGCGAGCATGAGGCCGATGAGCGCGCCGGAGATGACCTCCTTCCCCTGCTTCATCCGCGACGGGTTGCCCATCGACACGATGTAGTGGTACCCGCCGTACATGATCATGACAACCGCGAGAATGCCGATCACACCGATGAAGTAGACGTAGAACGCGCCGAGGTATTTCGCGAACAGGGAGCCGTCGATCGCCAGCGCTCCGCTGCCGAGGGTCGGGAGCGGCACGTTCGGTTCGAAGTAGGTCGTCTTCTCTGCAACGACCTCGACCCCGGAAACGACCGGCGTGGTCGGCCTTGACCTGATGTTCTTGCAGACCGGGAAAAAGCGCCCGCTGCCGTCCTTTTCCTTGCAGCAGAGATCGTAGGCCGACGAGCATTCCGCTATGACGCCCCCTTCGGACTGGTTGACGTCGACGGCGCACTGCGTATTGACGCCTTTGCCGTACACGATCCAGGCGCCGTTGCCGTCATATCCGTACCCGCCGCAGGTTTGATTCGTGGTCCGTGGAAGCTCTGCTCCGGGAACGAGCGCGAAGACGGGCCTCAAACCAACAAGGAAGAGGAACACTGCGACGATACCGGCGATTCGTGCGATCCTCATATCATCTCAGTTGGATCTTCTGCATCTGACCCGTCCTCTGGTCGAAGAAGTAGAGGATGGACTCGTCCGACGACAGCTTCAGGTTCGTCGCGCTGTACTGACCATCGCCGTTCGAATCGACCGGACGCGCGATGCGCTCCTTCCGCCCCGTGGCCAGGTCGATCCGGTAGATGTCGTCCGGGACGTCCTTCGCGAGGTCGGTGAAGAGGCCGGTTCCCTGCTCGAGGTACTGCGGCACCGCGCAGTAGAGCGACGTACCCGTGCCGAACGTGCACTTCTCGGGCCACGTCTGGACGTCGAGGTCGATCATGTCGTTCCCCATCGTGTTCGCCGTGCCGTCGGCGATGTAGAGCGTCGGGTTGTAGCCGGTCTCCTTCGTGAACACGCTGAACAGGAGGTGCTGTCCGTCCGGCGAGTAGCTGCTTTCGAATCCCCGGCCCGGAGGGTCGAACGACCTGAAGTTCTCGCCGAGGATGCCGACCGGGACGACCGTCTGCCGGTCGGCGCTGGTCGACGTGGTGAACAGCGCGACGACGTTGCCTGCCGGCGACCAGTTCACGTCGAACTGGCTGGCCTTGTCGGCGAGCGGGGTGACCGTCGTGGCGTTCGATCCGTCGAAGTTCGACACGACGAGCATGCGGTCGTCGCTGTCGCTCCCGATGAACTTGAAGGTGAGCTTGTCGCCGCTCGGCGAGAACACGATGTCCTCCATCTCCGGCGCGAGCGTGTACTGGCGCTTGTTCCTGACGTCGTAGAGGATCTTGCTCGCATCGGGGAACTCGAGGATCGCCTTGTCCTTCTGGGGCGACCAGGTGACCTTCTCGGCCGCCGGGTACGCGTCGGGCGAGAGGAGCGAACGCGTTGTGCCGTCCGGCGAGATCTGGTAGAACTTCCCGGTTACGGGATCGTAGTAGATGAGGTCGCGTCCGTTGTTCGCGACCGTCGCGCCGCCGTCGAGCGTCTTCGCGACCGGACTGACCGTCGTATCACCGCCCCTCGCGACGACGGTCGGGCCGAGGTCGCCGTTGATGTTCGGAAGGCCGCCGTTGACGTTCGACACGCCGCCGTTGACGTTGCGATTCGCGTTGAGGTCGGGGAACAACCCGCCGTTGACGTTGCGGTTGCCGTTGGTATCCGTCCCGAGAAGACCCTTGAAGAACACGAAATAGATGACCATGCCGATGCCGATCGTCATCAGGATGAACAGGAGCACGAGTCCGAGGCGTTTCCAGTTGAGGGTCATAAGGGAGAGGGGTTACTCATTGGTTCGTTGTGGTGAAAAGTCGCGGAGACGTCCAGCATTGCTTGTTGCATGTCGAGGGTCCATTGTGGGTCGGTTCACCGAGCGTCGTATTCCATTCGGAAAAATTATCGGTACTTGCAGTATTATACAAACTGCACTGTACTTCGACATAATTCGATGGAAAGTTGCCATACTCTCCTTTTTTGATACCTAAGTATATCATGTCACTAGCTGCGGCACAGACCACGTCCTTCTTATCTATCGAGTATGCTTTCACGCAACAAATCGAGTCGACATGTTCGATCGCGGCAGGCGACGTGCCGGGATCGACACAATACGCCTTCTCATTTCCTCCCGCAATATCCGATTTATACCGCGGCTTATTGATATCCCAGCACTCGGTCCGTCTCCCTGTACTGCCCTGCGAGCATGGGATTTGTTTATTATAATCCGTTAGTAGGTTAATCCCATAGAGTTCGGTCTCTGGGTCACCACAGGTCAGGAACGGATAGTAATGGCATACGTCCTTACCCGTCCAGGTGATGCCGAACGTGAACGCGACGTTCGCCTTCTTGCACGCCCCCTTGAGCCATTTTTGGAAATTCAGGATGCGCTGCGTGCGGTCGCAGAGCTCGTCCGGCGTGTATTTGTTGTCCTCGCACACACCGTCGGTACCATTGACCTTCAGCAGCTTGAACACATAGGATTGCTGCGTCTTCCCCTCGACCGTGGTCACCTTCATCTGCGGGAAACACGCGAACTGCTCGTCCCATTTCGCGGTTTCCTGCGTGGCCAGCTCAGTCGGCGAGATCGCCAGCGAATAGCACACCTTTTCCTTGCCACTCGCATCCTCGTAGATGACCTTTGTATCGGTACCCACCCTGTCACAGTACTTCTTTTGCGCCTTCGCTGCCTCGGTGGCAAGGTGGTCCTCGTTCATGAGGTCATGCGCTTCGCAGTAGATGTCACCGCTGTACTTTGCGTCGTAGTAACCGACGTTCGGCAGCACGAGCTTCGTCAGCCGCGGGTTGATGATGTTCAGGAGCAGGTAGGACGTGAGCACGAGGATGAGGCCGATGAGCGCGCCCGAGATGATCTCCTTGCCCTGGTTCATCTTCTGCGGATTGCCGAGCGAGGTGATGTAGTGGAACCCGCCGTACATGATCATGATGACCGCGAGGATGCCCGCGACGCCCGCGAAGTAGACGTAGAACGCGTTGACGTACCTGCCGAACAGCGTCTCATCGACGACGCCGCCGGGAAAGCCCGGGAGCGGCACGTTCGGCGTGAACGTCAGCGGCCCTGACTGGCACAACGGATGGTTCTTCTTGCAGTTCGCTTCCCCTGCCTCGAACACCTTCGGGGGCGCGCAGTTGTCCTTTGTCGCATCGGAGATGCAGTAGTTGTTCTTCACGTCGAAGCAGCAGCCGGTCTGCGGCGTGTCGGCGGCATGGGCGGTCGTGATGAACGGTCGCGCGCTGTCGGTCCTGCATAACAACACCATGCACAACGAGAGCAGCGAGAGCTGCATGACCATCAGTGACGTTCGATATATTCTGTGTATCATATTTCCGCCCCTCGAAACTCCGACATGGACGAACCGTACTCCTCTTGAATTCGCTGTGCTTCGGTCTGTGTCGTATTGGAATCGGTCGGGCACTGCACCATTCCCGTCAATTGCGCGAACCATGATAGGGTATTTCCGACGAACCCTTTATCGACGTAGCAGACATAGGCGACGCCGCCGACCGTGACGAATATGAACAGTCCGCTTAATAGGACAAAACCTGCGATCCCCCCCAACACCCATGGATTTCTTATGATAAGACCGAATAGTCCACGTTTCACCGCAGCGCCGGCCGCCGCAGTTCCGACTTGTGCTGCCGTAGAACCTTCTGCAGCGGCTGCTGTCTGCCCGGCTCCCGCTGCGGCTTTCGCGACATTCGCGTTTTCCAGATTGTTCGATGCCAGCGCTCTCTCACGAAGCGACGACTGTCGTCCCTGCATCTCCTGATACCGCTGCCATTGCGAGAATAACCCCTTGTTCTGCTCCTGCTCCGGTGAACCCGTTTCTTCCTCATTCAGTGGTCCCGATTCTCCTTCCTTTTCCCCCTCCTGTTGTGTGGGCTTCTCTTGTGCATCCTTCAACGCGTCAGGCATGTTCCCGCTTCTGTCGTTGCGGTCACTGCCTTCTTCCTGCGACCCGGGCTGCTGCGATCCCTCCTCTGATTTATTCCCGATCTGCTCGTTTTTGGGTTCGACCGACGAATCCCTAGGATCTTCGAATTCAGACTCGCCGACGTTCAAATTTGAATACTCTCCGCGATCCTGACGGAGCCTGCGCGCCCGTTCCTGATCGTTCTTGGCAGGAGCGATCCCTGTTGCTCCTGATCCCTGGTCTTCGTTTTCTTGCTCCGCTTCGTCTGCGAGCCGTCCGGCAGCGTAGGTTGCCGCTACTGCGTTGGTCGCCATGATGCGCTTCGCCTGTGCATTCTGCGCAGACGGTCGGTTCCCGGATCCTACCGGGATCTGCGTACCGCCAGCCTTCTTCCGCTTCTCCACAACCGGTGTTGCAGCCCCACTGAAACCAGGTGGTCGGGGCCGAGCGGATGGACCGGACGGCTGTTCGCTCAACGAATCACGTGGTGCGTTGGTGGTTGGTGATGACTGCGGCATATTGTTACTTCGCCGGCCCCCACGCCGCGACGCTGACCTTCCATGAACCGCGCTCCATCATGAGCGTGAGGTTCAGGTCCTGCATATACGTATGAGGTGTTGACGTACCGCTCTGCTCGCGCCGCTGCAGCGATACGGCAACGTCCGCGCGGCCCTGGTTCTGGTTGAACGTCTTGACGGAGAACGAGAGGGCTTGGCTGGTGGTCGCCGTACCGGCAGCGAGCGTACCGGCATCGTTCTTCTTCATGCGCTCGAACGTCGCCTTGAGCCCGTCGCTCGCAAAGGACTTCACGCTCTCGAGGTGCGCGTTCGGGTTGCCGGACGTCACCGTGCCGTAGCGTTCGGCGAAGAGCCGCGCGACGGCCAGCATCTGCTCGCGTGAATTCGGGGCGTTGGTGTCGCTGTTCGTCGTCGGGTCCGTCGGCGGCATCTGGTCTGGCGTCCTTGTTCTGACGGCGTTCGCGTTGTCCGCGCCGTCCGATGACGGCTGGCGCGTGGTGATGACGAACACGACGGTCGCTGCAATGAGCAGTATCACGGCGATGACGGAGAGGATCCTCATGTGTTCAGCGCGGTCGCGTCAGGCACCTCGCCTTTCGCGAGCGATTCCTCGAACTCCTTCTTCGCGTCCTCGATCTCGATGAGCTGCCGCGGATCGGAGGTGATGATCTGGTCCTCGGTGTAGCTCGCGACGACCTTGATCGCGGCATGCTTCGATCCGGCGAAGAAGATGCCCTCGCCGACGCCCGCCTCGAGCAGGAGGTACCGCTCGCTCTGGGTCAGGAGGAACGTCTTCGCGACGATGTCGACGCCGGCCGGCGACTGCTTCATCAGGAGTTGCAGCGCGGAGTTGTTGACGATCGCCTGGCCGTAGGCCGACCGCAGGAAATCGTTGACGTCCTGCGTAATCGTCGTGACGCCGAGGTAGTACTTCCGGGCGCGCTTCACGAGCGAGTAGATGAACCGCGCCGAATCCTCGTTCTGCATGAGCCACCACGCCTCGTCGATCGTCAGGATGCGCTTCTTGAGCTTCGACCGCGCGACGTTCCAGATGTAGCTGACGATCATCGAGATGCCGATCGGCCGGAGCTCGTCCTCGAGGTCGCGGACGGAGAACACCATGAGCTGGTTGTCCACCTCGACGTTGGTCGGGCTGTTGAAGAGGCCCGCGAACGTGCCCTCGGTGTACTTGCGCAGCCGCTCGACGAGCTCGTCCGCGCCCACCATGCCGGAGAGCACGTCCTGGAAGTCGCGCATCAACGGCGGTTCGACCTTCGAGAGGTCGCTCTCGGGCGTGATGTCCTTCTTCGCGTAGGTCTCGAGGAGCGCGCGGTCGATGATCGAGTCCTCCTCGTTCGTGAGCTTGCCG
>CAYGGS010000045.1:0-7500 GCA_964349545.1 uncultured Gammaproteobacteria bacterium | reverse complement strand
GTAATACTGTACTCGGCGACCTGGGTTTTGTCGGCATCATGTTCGGCACCTATGCACTGACCCAGTACCTCGTCCGGCATCGCGTGACGGTGTCGCAGCCGTAACTCCAACGACGCATATGAGCAACTATCGGCATTACTCGCCGTACCGGCAGCACTACCAGCCGGGACACCGTATCGTCAAGATCGCCGGGTGGATCGCGGTGATCATCGTGCTCGGGTTCCTCATGAAGAACGTGTTTTCCGGAACACCCGACGATGATAAGAAGAACACGAACGCCGAGGTATCGCTCGCGGGCGATACGAACGCGAATACGAACAGCGCACCGACGGAACCGTCGATCGAGGGACGCGACCTCATGGTCGGTGACTGTGCGCAGCCGATATCACGGAAGACGACGGATCAGCCGTACGTGAGTTTGACGCTCGACGGCGGCGGTATCATCGGCGACGCCCCGCTGGTACTCGACGCCCTGAAGGCGAAGAACGTCCCTTCGGCGCTGTTCACGACCGGCACCTGGGCGACGGACAACGCGGCCGTAGTAACCGCGTTCCACGACGCCGGGTACGATGTCTTCAACCACAGCACCACGCACGCGTCGTTCAAGGGATTGGCGAAGGCGTCCGTCGATGAGGAGCTCTCGAAGGCAGACCAGACGATCTCCGCGCTCACCGGCTCGTCGACGAAGCCGTTCTTCCGGCCGCCGTTCGGTGATTACGACCAAGCGTCGCTGACCGAGGCACGGAACCAGGGTTACTGCATGATCCTATGGACCGTCGACTCGCTGGACTGGAAGACCGGAATTACGGTCGATGAGGCGATCGCGAACGTCATCGCGGGTTTGAAGAACGGCGCGATCATCGTCTTGCAGGCGAACAGCGACATCGGCAAGGACCTCATCGCGCCGCTCGTCGACGCTGTGCGCGCCGAAGGGTACACGTTCGTTTCGCTCAAGAACCTGCTCCGGCAGACCGGCGAAGCGACCACGTACACGAACACCAACGCCTCCGCCGCGACGAACTCCAATGCCAACACGAACAGATCGACGACCAACAAGAACAACAACACCAACACCACGACGAACAAGAACTCAAACACGAACAAGTCGACGAACACGAACGGTAACGTCAATACCTGAACGTTCGCTGAATATGAAATGAACGTCTTTCCACTGGCGTAGTACCAGTGCGGGCATTACACTAATGGCATTATGGACCAACCAACACCAATGAATTTCAACAATAAGCAAGACGCCGGGCGTATCTCCACGACGAAATCCGCCATCGGGACCATCATCCTGGTGAGCGTGCTCGTCGGCGGCGTATCAGGCGGCATTTTCGGGGCGCTCGCCTCCGAAGGCGGCATCTTCGGTATCATGAACAGGAACAAGAACGCGACGGACCGTACCACTACGGACCTTTCGGCGGTGACCGCGAACGTTTCACCGACGACCACGACCGAGGAGGACCAAGCGGTCGTGGACCTTGTGAAGAACGTCAGCCCTGCGGTCGTCAGCATCATCGCGAAGAAGGATTTCGGCCAGGTGTACGGTAACAGCGGCCCGTCGCTGTTCGACCAGTTCTTCTTCGGGCTTGACCCGCAGCAGAACCCGTCGGGCATCCAAGAGATCGGCGGCGGTTCCGGGTTCATCGTCACAGGCGACGGCATGATCATCACGAACAAGCACGTCGTGACCATCCAGGGCGCCGACCAGTACACGGTCGTCATGAACGACGGGAAGTCCTACGATGCGAAGGTGCTCGCGACCGACCCGTCGACCGACATCGCGGTCATCAAGATCGAGGGAAATGACCTTCCGACGGTGACGCTCGGCGATTCAGGCGCGGTCCAGATCGGCGACACCGTGGTGGCGATCGGCAACGCGCTCGGCGAGTATCGCAACACCGTCACGAAGGGGATCATCTCGGGCCTCGCGCGGACGATCACGGCAGGCGACTCGGCCGGCAGTAGCGAGACGCTTCGCAATGTCATCCAGACCGACGCGGCGATCAATCCCGGCAACTCGGGCGGGCCGCTCCTGAACCTTTCGGGTCAGGTGGTCGGCATCAACACGGCGATCAACGCATCCGGGCAGCTTATCGGGTTCGCGCTTCCGATCAACATCGCGAAGCAGGACCTGCTCTCCGTACAGAAGAACGGGAAGATCGAGCGGCCGTTCCTCGGCGTGCG
This sequence comes from uncultured Gammaproteobacteria bacterium, assembly GCA_964349545.1. Taxonomy (GTDB): domain Bacteria; phylum Patescibacteriota; class Patescibacteriia; order SBBC01; family SBBC01; genus CAINXF01. Next base: position 5,310 of record CAYGGS010000045.1, on the reverse strand, counting down.
GTACGTACCGGTCAACGCCCAGGTCCAGCAGGACGAAGGGTTGAGCGTCGACTACGGCGCGCTCATCGTCGCGGGTTCGAGGGCGAACCAGCCGGCGATCATGCAGGACGGACCTGCGGACAAGGCGGGACTCAAGGAGGGCGACATCATCCTCGAGATCGACGGCACGAAGGTGACCGAGCAGAACGACCTGTCGCAAATACTACAGACGAAGACCGTCGGACAAGAAGTGACCTTAAAGGTGCTTTCGGCTAAGGATACGAAGGACGTGAAGGCGACCCTCGGTTCGACTTCATCGTAGTACGTCATTAACGCACCGGCTTCGGTGCAGGGGAGCGAGTACCATGAACACGACAAATCCGATCGCGGGAGGAGGCGAGGGTACGCGTGGTGACAGCATGATACCGGACGATCCGAAGGTCGGCACAGACCTTCAAGAGAAGATCGCGGAGAACAAGGGGGGTCGCGAGGAGCTCGAGACCGAGGAGGAGCGGTATGAACGCGCGAAGGAAAAGCTCGTCCGCGATGTCGGTCATGCACGCGAGGAGCTGAAGAGCGAGTTCGCTGCGGTCGAGGAGGAGATGCGTGAGCGGCACCAGTCGCCGAGGGCGATCGAGCAGAAGAAAAAGGATCTTGCCGAGAACAAGGCGGCACGGCTTGCCGACGGATTCCTGCCGACCGAACGTATGTCGGTCATGAGGAGGCTCTTGAAGGACGTCCCGATCGCCGGCGAATCCGAGGCGCGCGGGAAGTTCGAGTACCTCATCATGATCGGTTTCAAGTTGAGGTACTGGAGCAAGGGCGACTACGCCTTCAAGTTGAACAGCAGGACCGAAGGCATCGATGATGACTTCGAGGACGAGCAGAAGAGGCTCGAAGTGGAATTCGATGGTCTCGAGGAGGCATGGAACACCTGGGAAGCGGAATCGGCGAGCGAATGAACTGACGAAAGCAATCGATAGGCGCGTCATCCGAAAAGATGACGCGCTGTTGGGCTTGAAAAGCGCCTCATTTTGTGCTATAATTCATTCAGAAAACAAAAAACAACCCGGTTTCCATGCAGAAAAAACAAAAACATCTCATCGGCTTTTTGGGCGTTCGTATCGCGTGGCTCGGCGCTAGCTGCGCCGTTTTGTTCGCGGCGGCGTTCTTTCAGGCAAGGATCCTGCCCGGCATACACATCGGCGTCATCGGCATCGGGGGACTGACGCGGCAGGAAGCGATCGACCGCGTGACGAACGCGTTCTCCGAACCGCGGGTTACGCTCGCGGTGGCTGATCGGACATGGAGAATATCGGCGAACGATCTTGGTGCGGACTGTGATGTCGCATCAGCGGTCGATGCGGCGTTCGCGGTCGGTCGGAGGAGTGGGCTTACGGATACCGTCTATCGGACGTTCGCGCGTTCGCGGACACCGGTGACGTGCACCTGGTCCGAGGCGATACTGGACGAACGACTGGGCGACATCGCATCACGGGTCGGAACGTCCCCGCAGAACGCAACGCTCGCATATCAGAGCGGTACCTTCGTCGTCGTTCCTGACCGGGACGGCACGGTGTTCGATACGCAGCTGTTCAGGGACCGCGTCGCCGTCGGCATCTCCGCCGTACGACCGATGACCGTCCACCTCGCGTCGACCGTCGGAAAGGCCGACGTCACCGTTGACGATCTCCAGGGACCGAAACAGGTCGCTGAAGGCATGCTTGCCCGCGAGCTGACGCTCGTCGCCCGCGGTGCCCAGTTCCGCGTCCAGCGCGACCAGCTCGCGAACTGGATCATCGTCCAGGCCCTGTCGAAGTCCGATTCGAAAACGCTGGCCTCGATCGCGCCCGTCGTCAAAGGCCCGAAGGTGACGGTCGGGTTCGATGAGGCGGCGATGCGGACGTACCTCGAGTCGCTTGCCGCCCAGGTCGATACGGGACCAGAGTCCCAGGAGACGCTCGTGAGCCTGAACAAGGTCGAGGTCGTCAAGAACGGAATACCCGGCAACCGGCTTGCGGTGAACGAGGCGCTGTCACGGCTCATGCAGGAAGTGAAGGGCGGGACGACGGACGTGTTCGACCTACCCATGATCGAGGTGCCGTTCCCGATACTGTACGTCGATGCGCCGCCCGCGCCGGTCGCGACCGGCAAAGTGATCGGTGTCGACCTCACGAAGCAGATGCAGTACGACTATGAGAACGGCACGCTCGTCTACTCAACGAAGATCTCGTCGGGTCTGAACAACTCGACGCCGATCGGCACGTTCCGTGTCTACGGCAAGACCCAGAAACAGAAGATGTCCGGCGCGGGCTACTACGTCCCGAACGTTCCCTGGATCCTCTGGTTCAAGGGTGACTACAGCTTGCACGGCGTGTACTGGCACAACGACTTCGGCATCCGCCCGCGAAGCCACGGGTGCGTGGGCGAACCGCTCGCCGAAGCCGAGTGGATATTCAATTGGGCGGAGGTCGGGATACCGGTGGTGATCTACAAGAGCTGAACGCCGGAATACCGGTGTGTGTAACCTGTCACGTCTAACTATAGAGGGCGTGGTAGACTGTAGTTGCTATTAATCCTGACAAATGTATGAACACTAAAGGCATCGCCATCCTTCCCGTCGTCGTTATCGTCGCGGGCCTGCTTGCGTTCGGCGCGACAGGGTACTTTTTGTATAGTTCGTTCAAGAATACGAACGAGAGAGCCGATACGAACGCGGGGTTGGTCAATCTAAACACAAACGAAGGGATCCCCTGTACGGCTGATGCAAAACTCTGTCCGGACGGCAGCTCGGTCGGCAGGACCGGTCCGAACTGCGAGTTTGCGGCGTGTCCGGGAATGAACGCCAATACCAACGTAAACGCATCAGCTGACGTGACGAAGGATTGGACGATGCACTTGAACGAAAAAGGATGGTCGATTCGGTTTCCAAAAACATATCAACAGTCGATCACAAGAGGATTTACTAAACCGGATTCCGTGGTGAAAGTAGCTGAATCGACAGATATCGATTCACAATATGCCATATATATCGAGGAATACCCGAACGACGCCTCAAACCGATCCACCTATGCATGGCAGAGCGGAGGTTATCAGGAACCATATCCTGCCGGATTTGTTGACAAGGAGAGCGTTGCTCTTGGGAATATCGAAGCGACCAGATTCAAGGTCAATGTGACGGGGCAGGATGTGCATTATTATTACATCAAAACGGCATCGACAATGTTCAGGATTGAAGATCGGCGTATCGGTTCCGGCGGGGAAGCGAACGAGGACATCATCAAAACATTCAGGGTGACCGACCCCACCGCCGGGTGGAAGACGTATACGAACACCGCCCTAGGATTCTCCATTCGTACTCCTCAGAATTGGGAGGTTGATACCACGCGGAGCACCGCGAACGAGATTGTATTTCTTCCGAATTCCGGGACGGAATCTCGCGAAGCCATCAAATCGGTCGTGAGCGATCAGATGGTCGCCGATTGGCAGAAGACCTTCGATACGAAGGACATCACGGAAGTATCGTCGATGACCGTCGCCGGTCAGCCTGCGACTCGGATCACGACGAACGCCTTTGCCTTGAACTACATCGCGTTCCGTTACGATGATCGAATGTTCGTGGTGACCTCGAATACTAAACTCATTGATCTTGGCATTCTTTCCACCTTCACCTTAACGAAGTAGGGGAGGAGGTATCTCCCCCTTCTCTGTTCAACGGTTCCCCCTCTTCAATTGAAGAGGGAGACAGGTGGTGATAAAACACTCTCACGGTTTCCTCGAGTGCCTGTAATACGCCATCGATATTTTCGTAGATATCGGTGTTGAGGAAGCGGATGACGGTGATGTTGAACGACTCGATGAATCGCTGACGTGCCGCGTCATATTCCTGTGCTCCAGGAAGAAAGTGAGAATCGCCGTCGAGCTCGATCGCAAGTCGGAGTTGGGGGCAGTAGAAATCGACGATGTAGGGACCGACTCCGTACTGGCGCCAGAACTTCAGATCGCAGAACCGTTTCTGTCGCAGATACCCCCACAACCGGACCTCGGCCGGTGTTGAGGAGCGCCGGAGCGAGCGACGACGCTGGAGAAATCGTGGATCGTTGAAATTGAAGAGTGGCATGCGATTCACTCGCGCCACCTAATTGGTGTAGGTCAAGTGCGTACGATTGTCAAGATGAGGCGTTTCATATACACTGTTGTTGTATGAAAGACCTTCGCGACAGACTTGATGTGTTGAAGCAAAAAATTTCCGACAGCCGGAGGTTCCTTTGACCTGGACCAGAAAAAACAGGAGGCAGGCGAGATAGAGGGCCGGATGGCCGAGACGGGTTTCTGGAACGACCGCGCATCGGCCGAGAAGCAGAGCAGGCGACTCTCCGAACTGAGGGACGATATCGCGATCTGGGAGCGTCTCGAGCACGAGGCCGCCGATTTGGCGCACCTCCTCGAGGACAAGGATGCGGAGAGCATCGAGAAGGACATCGAACGGCAGCTCGGTTCGCTCGAGGACCTGATGCGCGAGCTCGAGTTCCGGATCCTGCTCGGCGGGAAGCACGACGAACGGAACGCCATTGTCGCCGTGCACGCGGGCACCGGCGGGACCGATGCGCAGGACTGGGCCGAGATGCTCTTCCGGATGCTCATCCGCTTCTGCGAGAAGAAGGGCTGGCCGGTGAAGATCATCGACGAGTCGCGCGGCCAGGAGGCGGGCATCAAGAGCGCCACGTTCGAGGTGAGCGGCCGGTTCGCGTACGGCTACCTCAAGAGCGAAGCGGGCGTGCATCGGCTCGTGCGCATCTCGCCGTTCGACGCCGAAAAGATGCGCCATACGTCGTTCGCGCTCGTCGAGGTGATCCCGGAGATGGACGCAGCGACTGCCGTAACCATCGACCCGAAGGACATCCGCGTCGATACGTTCCTGTCCGGCGGCCACGGTGGGCAGAGCGTGCAGACGACCTACTCGGCGGTCCGTATCGTGCACCTTCCGACGAAGATCATCGTCTCGGTCCAGAATGAACGGTCGCAGCAGCAGAACCGCGAGACCGCGATGAAGGTCCTCGTGTCGAAGCTGCAACTGATCGAGGACGAGAAGGTCCAGAAGGAGAAGCAGCAGCTCCGTGGAGAGTATGCCGAGGCTGCGTGGGGCAACCAGATCCGTTCCTATGTGCTGCAGCCGTACCGCATGGTGAAGGACCACCGCACGAAGGAGGAGGCAGGCGACGTCGATGCCGTGCTGAACGGCGGACTGCAGCGGTTCATGGAGGCGTTTCTCCGTTGGGACAAGGAAGGCAGGCCACGGCGGGCGAGCGGGAAGGAAGAGGAGTAGGGGAG
>CAYGGS010000044.1:0-7673 GCA_964349545.1 uncultured Gammaproteobacteria bacterium | reverse complement strand
ATTGTGCTCGTCGTCGGAACGCTCATATGGGCGCTGTTTGCGATCTGGCACGCCGCGCCCGGGCTCCGCTGGGTCGTCTACGCCAATATCCCGTATCTCCTCTGGGGCACCTTCGCTACCGTACTGCAGCTGACGATAACGAAACTCAATTGGGGGAAGATGTAACGCAATGAAAGACTTCTACCAAATCTCGCTCAAACTGTTCCGGGGTTAGGAATATAGTTAATTAGTTGGGTAGTTAATTTGTTGATTAGGGGATGGTACTTCGCACTAATCTTGACTATGCACATGTGCCGGAGTACGGTTCTTGTATGACGAATCGGTGGTTTCAAAGGATCGATATGAGCGAGTATGTAACAAAAGGCCATTTTGATGGTGCTATAGCGACGATCCGGCAGGATATTCGCGATATCATCGGCCAATTCAATCGAAGTCAGGGGGAACAGAATAAACGTCTTGACCTACTCGGAACCGATATGCAGGATTTGAAGGAGGATATGTCAAAGGTAAAAAGCGCCGTGGTGGATATCATGCGGACTGATCGCCACCTTCGGAACCTGACGACCGAGCTGCGTGTGCTCGGCGTGCCGGTCGACGACCGGAAGGTGTTTTCGTAAAGAACACGGCGCGGCTTGCGATTTGACCGAAGCGGTAGATGTAGACCGTGAATTTGGGTCACTTTTTAGGAAAATTCACGGCATAACCGTGAAAATTTGTGTTATTTTGTGTATTTTCACGGTTATGATTCCATAAACGTGAAAAGGTAGTTTGTGGACATGTCTTGACGAGATGTATACAAAGTACTATACTTTGTATACATCTTAAAGAAGTTGTAAACAATCTATGAATTCCTTAGAAATAGGGGTTTTCCAAGAGCAAAAAGAAGGCTTCAAAGCCTTTATCCCGCATACTTTCCCTCCAAAAGGAGGCTTTGTTTTTGACCCCACGATCTTGAAGAAAAATGATGAGGCAACCCGTCTCTTGGGAAAGCTTGATGGTATTACGCGTTTACTACCAGACGCCGATTTCTTTTTGTTAATGTATCTACGGAAAGACGCCGCCTCATCGAGTCAAATTGAGGGCACGATGGCGACGATGATCAATGCGATCGAGGCTGAAGTGAAAGTAACAACGAATATTCCGAGTGATGTCGATGATATTTTGCATTACATCAAAGCGTTGAATTACGGCATGAAGCGAGTGAGGGTCGATGATTTTCCGATGTCACTTCGTTTCATCAAAGAACTTCATCAACAATTGATGCAACGTGCGCGAACGACACATTTTTCTGATCCAGGAGAGTTTCGACACTCGCAGAATTGGATCGGCGGAACGAAACCGGATACTGCACACTTTGTCCCGCCCCCGGTCGCCGATATGACTATCTCGCTCGATGATCTTGAGAAGTTTTTCCATACGAGCGATACGCTGCCCACTGTGGTCAAGGCGGGCGTCATTCATGCGCAGTTCGAAACGATCCACCCATTTCTTGACGGAAATGGTCGGACCGGACGGATGCTCATTACCTTTTATCTGTGGAAAGAAGGGTTTCTTGAGAAACCGGTATTATTTTTGTCGTCATACTTCAAGAAGCATCAGGAGCTCTACTACGAGAAACTCTTTGGCTATCATCATGGTCGCGTCCAAGAATGGATTGATTTCTTCCTTGATGGCGTGATTACGATTGCCAATGAAGCGGTTGATACCGTGGGGAAAATAACGGTGATTCGGGAAAAGGATGTGGCTAAGATCCAGACCTTAAGTACCCGTGCATCGGAAAGTGCAGCACTCGTTTTGCCAAAACTGTATACCCAACCGATCGTGAACGTTGGCGTCATTCAGCAATGGACTGGTTTTACGCGCGCCGGCGCACAAACGGTCATCGATCGATTTATCCAAATGGGAATTCTTGCGCCGAAAGATAAGGATGTGAAATATGGCCAATCGTTTATGTACAAGAAATACCTGGATATCTTCATGGAAAGTAAGTGACGCGGTATGAACGAATCTGAAACACGAGCTGTAACAGATACCGTGCGGAGGACGGACATATGAAGGATTTCTATCAAGTATCGCTCAAACTGTTCCTCAAGAACACGAAAGGGGAGACGTTGATACTTGGCGCGTTACCGATGGGATCATACACCGGCTATTATGACGTGCCAGGAGGGCGAATTCTTGACACAGAGTTCAGGATACCGCTTGTTGATATTGTGAAACGTGAGCTAAAGGAAGAGTGCGATGTGACAGATGTCACTATAAAAGAAAAACCAGTCGCAGTTGGTCGCCACCTTGTACCAGCCGTACAGACAAGGCTCAACCGGGATATACACGTTTTGTATCTGTTCTTCGAGGCGACGCTCAATTCCGGCGAGATCACGATCAGCAAGGAACATACGTCGTTCGAGTGGGTCGACCTTAAGTCGCTCGATATCGAGAAATATTTCAAGTCGGGGATACTGGAAGGTGTGAAAATGTATCTGGGCCGATAGGAACTGGATGCCGGGTCGGTGCCCGGCATGACAGAGAGAGGACTTCCGCCGGGATACATTCCCTCGGACAGGGCTTGACTTTTTTGCGAAAAACGCTAGGGTCACTCTGCCATTCCAGACGGGAATAGGCCGGACTGTGCAAGAACGGTCCGTCGCTCGTCACATCATCATAAGGAGGACTGCCGTGGAAACCGGCAAGCTCAACGCAGAACAGCGGGTTCTGAAGCTCACCGCGGATATCATCGCGCTCGTCTCGAAGGGCAGGCGCGACCCGGTCCGCACCGCGAACATGCTGCAGCGCATCATCGACACGCCCGACCCGAACTTCATGGCCGTCATGTCGAAGGAGCGGTATGCCGAAGAGAAGGCCGGGTGGACCTCGTTCCTCCGTGCGCACTCATTCACGGGCAACGAAGCGTTGCTCGGCTCCGCGCTCATCGCGACGCTCGCGAAGACGTACGGGAAGGACTTCCCGTTGCCGCTCCGCATGCCGGTGCCGAACCTGTGCGCGTTGTGCAAGAGCGCCGTGTTCTGGCGCCGCATTCCCGGGATCAGCATCGTGACGCCGGACGCGGTCATGAAGGGCCGCAGCGGCGCGACCATCGGTCTGTACGACGACCTCAAGCTGGCGTTCAACGACGATTTCGCCGCGGTTCCGGCGCATCTCGCTGATGCGGTCATGGAGGAGCTCGACGCCCACTTCGACACGCTCTGCACGAGGTTCGGCGCGGATCGCTACGAGGACGACGAGAGCGCCGAGCTCATGCTCGTGCACGACGTGTTCGAGCAGCTGCACTCGACCTACTTCTGGGCCGCGGTGCTGTACTACCGCAAGGGGATGGCGTACGAGTTCGATCCGTTCCTCGACTTCTACGCCGAGCACGGCAACTACCCGCTCGGCTTCGACGACGAGGGCAAGCTCGTCATGCTCTGCGCCGAGTAGTCCTACCTTTCTCCGGCCGCTTCGTGTTCCTTCGGGGATATGAAGCGGCCGGCAGTAGTACCTGTTGTATCTCTCGAAATAGTATTCTGCCATGCCCGCCCCGGAACGTAGTCCGGGGAAATTCTGATGGGCACCCAGAGCATTGGTACGCTGAACCTGGACTCCCGCCTGCGCGGGAGTGACAGAAATGGAATCGGAACTGGATGCCGGGTCAACCCCGGATCGGAGTCAGGGGCATGGCCCGGCATGACAGAAAAAAAGATTCCCCCAACAGATCGCGCGCGGAAGAGTTTTTTGTTTTTTAGAAATGCTTGATGCCCACGCCAAATAATTTGATGACATAATTCTGGCCTAGATGTAAAGCATCTGGTGTCGGGGTACTTGCTCGGACGACGCGACCGGATAGGTCGTCAGTTCTTGACGGGAAAATGGGTTTACGCTAGTGTTGGCTGTGTAACTGAATACCCGTATGTCCTACGAATTGACAGCTATTCGAAGGGCACACAGACCCCACTCATGTGTGATGTGGGGCGTACTTTTTTAGACAGGTCGAAAGATCGGAGAATGGCTCGTTTGTACTGGTTGGTCATTGACAATTGAAATACCATGCGGATACGTTCCGCACTACGGTATTCTGGTGATCGAACGTTGGGGAACAGCGTGGGAGAAGACCGCACCCGATCCTGCCGGAGGTATCATTCTGTGTTGCGGCGAAGTATGCCCACGGATGCCACCCACAGGTGCCTCAGGGATGACGACCCCGCATAGTCACGCACGCTGGAGTTCAATCTGATTTCAAGGTACGAGATCGTACCGAGGGCCCGTCGAGCCCACATCAGAAACCACGAACCGTTCCTCGATGCAGGAACGAAGTGTGGTGGACTCCATGCTGCTCTCCCGACCGGTCATCCAGATGTTTCGCAGGGTCGGTACGATCGTCATCGAGCCGTTCTCTCCGTCGTTGCTGGGAACCGTCAGCTACGATGTGACGCTCGGTGGGTCGTATTTCGTACCGAACCCGCAGTTCACTGCAGTGAACCTCAACCCCTACGACGAACGGTCGATCCGTTCGTACTGGCAGCTCCGGACCGCAATGACCGTCGGGGACGCACAGAAGGCGTTTCCGGGCATCGATCTTTCGGGATTCGGTCCGAACGATCGCGTCGTGGTCGTCCCGTCGCGGACGCTCATCCTGTGCCATACGGTCGAGTGGATCGGTGGGCGCGGCGCTGTCGCCACGCTGATGTACGGCAAGAGCAAGTGGCGCCGTCTCGGACTCGAGGTCTGTTCCGACTCGGCCGTCGGGAATACCGGCGTGAACCGCTGGGTGATGGAGCTCAACAACGACACGGACCGGGCGATCCCGATCCGCGCCGGCGATGCCGTCGCCCAGATCATGTTCCACGCGGTCATGCCGGTCCGCCAGAAGCGTGCCGACGGGAGCAACGGGACCTACAACGGTTCGAAGCCGCTCGAGCAGCTGATGCGCGAGTGGACGCCGGGGAAGATGCTCCCGAAGCCGAACGGCGTACCCTTCAAGTCCTAGGATCGTTCTGCGCACCTGCGCCCGCGCTCAGCGGCACTGAGCTCCCACACCGGTCGTTCCAACATCCTACGGGATCGCGGAGTGGCCGGTGTTCAATTTTCATATAACCGACTTGACCCCGTTAGAGAACCCCCGCATCAATTGACCCTTCACACCGATCGGGGTAATAAAGAAATTCTCAATATCGGAGCACTAGTATTTTCGACCTTCGTTTTAATTCAGCATATTCTTTAGCCGATCGGCGTGGGGGGAATTGGGGGGAAAACGTAACGTACTACGCCAATGAAAGATTCCTATCAAATATCACCGAAGCTGTTCCTCAAGAATGCGGAAGGGAACAGGTAATCGGTTCATTTGTTGAGCGGTGATTGTAGAAAAGCGGGAAGATGTACACCGTGAACGCGGTGCACTTTTAAGCAGGTTCACGAAAAACCGCGATATGCCGAAGAGCCCAATCTACCGGGGCTAGAAAACGAGACGAGGATCTACTAGGATGTTCTTTGGCAGACGTTAGCACACACAGGAAGGAATCACCCGTATCGGACTCGCCGCCGACACGCCGGGTCTTTACCTTTATTCTGCTATCTGACATACTGCAGCCACGATGAGCACGTTGAGTGCCATGGCCAGAAAAAGGTATCCCGTTCGAATGTTCGTTCTGGTCGCGTTCGCGGTGCTCATGGTCTTTTCGCAGGCGACCTCCATAGTGACCGACTGGTGGTGGTTCTCCGAAGTCGGCTACACCAACATCTTCGTCAAATCTCTGGTAACAAAAATACTTCTGTTCGTGGGCATGGCGGTTGTGGCAGCCGCTTGGTTGTTTGCCAATTTCTCGGTATCAAGCCGCTCGCCCATCCCGTGGATGCTTACCCTGCCCACATCGTTATTCGGCAGGCCGGTGAGCCTGGACCACCGCCTGGTCAAAAGGCTCATGGCGGTCATCGCTGTCGTGGTCGCGTTCATGTTCGGGCTGGTCGCTGCCGGGAACTGGCAGGCGGTGCTGAACGTCCTCAACCAGACAAGCTTCGGCGCGGCGGATCCGGTCTTTAACAAGGACATCAGTTTTTACATCTTCACCTTGCCTGTTTGGCAGATGGGCCTCGGTCTGATCAAGGCGCTGGTCGTATTGAGCATGATCGGTTGCGCCGTGATCTACGCCTTGCGCGGTATGCTGAATTTGTCTGCCGGCGGGCAGGGTCGACAGGACTTCCCGGGATTGCGGACGTTCAGGTGCCTGAAGTTGGATGGGCGGGCGAGGACCCATCTTGGTTTCTTGCTGGCCCTGTTCATGGCCACGGTCGCGGCCGGAGCGTACCTGTCGCTCTTCCGGTTGCTCATGAGCCAAGCCGGTCCGGTGGCCGGGGCCGCGTTCACGGACGCAACGGTTCGCATACCTATTCTGTGGGCGTCGGTCGCCGCTGCCGCCCTAGCGGCGGTGATGGCGGCGGTCTGGGCGGTACGGGGAAAGGCGACGCCGTTGATGGCGGCTGTCGGACTGTACCTGGTCGTCGGTTTGGCCTCCGTGTTGGTACCGTTGGCCGTGCAAAAACTCATGGTCGATCCGAACGAACTGGTCAAGGAGACCCCGTACATCGAGCGGAACATCGCCGCCACGCGCCAGGCCTACGCCCTGGAAGCGATCGAGGAGCGGGATATCTCGGGAGACAAGCCGATCACCGCGGCCGACATCGCGTCCAACGATCTGACGATCAAGAACGTCCGCCTCTGGGACCGGCAGCCGCTGCTCTCGACCTTCTCACAGATACAGGAGATCCGCACCTACTACGAGTTCACCGAAGTCGATAATGACCGCTATACGATCGACGGAGAGATCCGTCAGATCATGCTGTCGCCGCGCGAGTTGGCGGCGGACAGTCTGCCGAACAAGAATTGGATCAACGAACGGCTGACCTTCACGCACGGGTACGGCGTGGCAGCCGGTCCGGTCAATCAGGTCACGCCAGAAGGATTACCCGTGCTGTTCGTCAAGGATCTGCCGCCCAAATCGGACGTCAAAGAGCTGGAGGTGACCCGTCCGGAGATCTACTACGGCGCGTTGGCGAACGACTACGTCATCGTGAAAACGAAATCGCGCGAGTTCGATTATCCCAAGGGCGAGGAAAACGTCTACACCAGCTATGAGGGGCGGGGCGGAGTGGAGATCGGTTCCTTCTTCAAGCGGGCGCTGTTCGCGCTGCGATTCAAATCGCTCAAACTCCTCCTGTCCAATGACGTCACCGGCGACAGTCGCATCATGTACTACCGCACCGTTCGGGAACGGGTGAGCAAGATCGCGCCGTTCCTGTCCTTTGACCGGGATCCGTACATCGCCATCGTCGATGGCAAGGTGTACTGGATCGCCGACGCCTACACGACCAGCGATCGCTACCCGTACGCCCAGCCGTCGGTGCTGAACGGCCGGAGCGTCAACTACATCCGGAACTCCGTCAAGGTTGTGGTTGATGCGTACGACGGGCGCGTCACCCTGTACCAAGCCGACGCGGCAGATCCCATCATCACGACGTACGCCAAGGTCTACCCCGACGCTTTCCGCCCGATCGCCGAGATGCCGCCGGGATTAGCGGCTCATCTGCGGTATCCGGAAGACATTTTTTCCTTGCAGACGGCCATGTACTCCACCTATCACATGGACGATCCGCAGGTGTTCTACAACAAGGAGGACCAGTGGGAG